>CAZEIY010000846.1:0-1737 GCA_964512375.1 uncultured Rickettsiales bacterium
TCCCAAGACACCCCCCAGGAGGTCCCAGGGAAGCCCAAGAGGGCCTCCGAGACCCCAATAGATCCCCAAGAGAGCCGAAATCATCACCAATATGGCTCCACAATGGTCACCCTGGGTTCCCCAAGCGCTCCCAGAAAGTCAGAGTTACCCGCAAGGTAGACGTGAGACAATGAGACAGCGGCCTCTCCTCGCAAGGGCGGCTGATGCGGCCCTTCACCCCGTCGATACAGCTAAAGACCTTTGGTCCAAGAATGTGACAAACCCTCAACCTGTCCCAGAGCCAAGGCCGTACGCAGGGCCCAGTACCTATCATCCTATTCGACCTGTCAACGCACTCCGGAGGGCGACAGGGAGTACGGGAACGGCTGGGTCTACGGCAGTTAGAAAGCTCAGGGAGTGGACAGGCAGTACCGGTAACGCCGGATCCAACGCCCTCAATTGGCTAAAGAAAAACGTGATTAGGTAATGAAGAAGAGGACTGATATGGATAGCTGGGCTTTCAAAGGTTACAGAGATGGTTTCCTGGAAATGTTGAAGGAAGCGGCGGTCCCCGAAAGCGGTATGGGTAACGTGGGTAAGACCCAACCGCAATCTTCGGCTCCGGCTCCTAAGGCTCCAGTTGCTCCCCCTAAGAGGGGACCCGGGTTCCCTGTCCCTCCAGGCATGGGAGGAGATCCCTCAGGTTGGCGTGGGCCCCGCCTCCAGGCTGGCCCCCCAGGCCTCCCCGATAGAGCCGGCCTTGACCAGGAGGCCGCCCCGATTCCGGAATACCCCTCTTCTAGGGAGAGCGGGCCGGTCGGGCGATGGCCTACGCCTTACCGCCGCTTGGAAAGAGATCCCTCAAGGGCAACGGTTGATCACAAGAAGATACCTAATCGCACACTAGATAATGGAGCTTCTTTTCCTTTTTATTCTCACAGGTCCCCTAAAGCTAGAGGTATCTCGAACTCCTTACTCACTCTCAACCGCCGCGCTCGAGTAGCATCTGCTCGGGCTCTGTCATCGTTGATAAGAGGAGGACTCGAAAGAACGGGGGATTGGTTTGGGGATGCTCAGGACGCTTCCAGGGGGACCGGTAGGGCCTTAGCTAATGTAGCCAGAAACTGGTGGAGAGGTAGGTAATTAGGAGCTAACCATGGCACGCGTAACCCCCGCACAAATTGATGCGCTAGACATGCCCGACAAGCTAAAGGACCGGTACAAAAAGCTGGCCGAGCTGGGGCTGTCCGAAGTAGAGCTAAACGCTTTACTCGAGCAGAACGAATATACACCTGTAGTAGTGGAATACGACATCAGAACAAACGCCCGCATGTCTGAGGAGCAACTCGAGGCTCTCATAGAAGATTTCCGGAAGGACGTGAACAGCCGAATGATGGCCCGAGAAGTAGGTTTCATCTTCTTGAAGGGCCTGTCTTTAGCCGCTAAAGCAGCGGCGAAGGGAGCACTACTATAATGGAAGATCTTTTGAAGAGTGGTAAGCATACCACTGAGTTTTATCTTACCCTAGCGGCCCAGATGTTAGGGGCTCTAGCTGCGTCTGGCATGCTCCCGAGCGAACACTGGTCCACCCAAGTAGTGGGCCTTCTAGTTGTGGTTCTGGCGGGGTTAGGCTACAAGTACAGCCGGACTCAACTGAAGCTGGCAGCCCTAGGGGTGCTTACGGAAGTCGCGGAGGACGACGACGATGATGACGATGACGATGACGATGACGATGACGATGACGAAGAGCCCGAGCTA
>CAZEIY010000847.1:0-1735 GCA_964512375.1 uncultured Rickettsiales bacterium
CTATACGCACATGTCTTGGCTGGGCTGAGTGGAAGGTGGGTGGAAATTGGGGGGCAGAACTCCCCTGGCTTCCTCAGCTTCGACGGGTGATCTAGGGGCAGAACTGCGTATAGGTCCCGCTACCCCAGCAGAGGCCATATCTTAACTCCGCTGGGGTGAACACCAGATGGCCTCGCCAGCGGTAGTTGGATTGAGCTGGCGTAGCTGGCGGAGTGAGGTCGAGTGGGACGTCAGGTTGGTCTCATGGTCATCCGGCTCGCAAGTTCCGTGGCTGACGGTCTTTGTCTCGACGACCGGGCCCCGGGGACTTCGAGGGTGTTGTTCACGAGTCATTCCCTGCGGGCTGAAACTACACTTGGCCCTTCACAGCGCTAACGTGACTGAGAATCACGGAGCCATCAGCGAGTTATGGGCGCAACGAATAACCGAGGTCTTTATGGAGACATCCCAGGTGCCGAGAGCGCCGAGGAACCGGAGCAGGGCGACCAGGGAAGTGTGAAACGACCTGGAGACCCGCAAGGCTTAGCAGATCATCTGCCCTATGTGCGCAGCCTCGATGGTCTTCGAGGCATCGCGATCTTGCTGGTCATGGCCTTTCATTTCCAGGTCTGGTGGCTGCCTGGAGGCTTCCTTGGGGTCGATCTGTTCTTTGTGCTGAGCGGCTTCTTGATCACCAGCATTCTTCTCATTGAGTGGCAGAAATCCGGCGACATCGACCTGCGCCGCTTTTACTGGCGACGAGCCTTCCGCCTCTTCCCGGCTCTCCTCTTGCTGCTGCTGTTTGTCGTGCTGCTCTTTCCAGACATCGGTACCCTGTGGCCGCTCCTGACGCTCAGCTATCTATCGAACTGGGCGCTGGCCTTTGGCTGGGTCAACATCGGCCCGCTCAGCCATGTCTGGTCGCTCTCAGTCGAAGAGCAATTCTACGTGGTGTGGCCCATAGCGCTTCTGTGCATGCTCAAGTGGTGCCCTTCGAGGTGGTCGATTCTCGGCGTCACGGCCGCTCTGGCATTGAGTTCTGCGATGTTCAAGGTCGTTTGCTGGGAGACGTCGGGCTCCTGGCTGCGTCTCTATCACGGCTCAGATGGACGAGCCGATGCCCTCTTGATCGGCTGCTTTCTGGCAATGGTGGTGCGCTGGAACTTCATTCCCAGACACACCTGGGTGCCCTGGGCAGTTCAGGCCTTTGCCCTGGTCTCCATCCTGGTGCTCGGGTACTTCACGACCACTGCATCCCTGGAGGCTGCCGTTCTCTATCGATTCGGTGGACTCACTCTGGTTGCAGCCGCCTCGGGGGCCATCATTTTGAGTCTGATCATCGCTCCGATACGCCCGGTGGTCATGATCCTTGAGTCGTCGACTCTGGTCGCAATCGGCAAGATCTCGTATGGGCTCTATCTCTGGCATCACGCAGTCAGCTGGCTGCCGTGGGACGGCGGCCGATACGGTCCGCTGATGGCGCTGTATTTTCATGCTGCGCTCTCTTTTGCAGGTGCCCTGCTCTCATACCGCTATCTTGAGCGGCCTGCTCTGCGGCTCCGCGACCGCTGGCATAGGGCAAACCCTTGACGCCAAATTATGGCCTCGTCCTCTCATCACAAGAGAAATTGAGGCAGTCCAGCTTGTCTCATGAGTGTTCACCGGACGAGTGCAACGGCGCCACCGACATCCACGGCGTCTACGGCTACTACAGTACCGACGCCGACCCCTTCGGCCCGATCGGCACCTTCAGCGT
>CAZEIY010000848.1:0-1732 GCA_964512375.1 uncultured Rickettsiales bacterium
ATCCACGCAGTGCTCGAGGCTACAGACAGCCATCCGGACTGGCTCGTCGAGGCCCACGCCTCGATCGCCATCGCGCCGCTGCGCGAGGACCTCGCCATGCACCGGCGGCTGTGTGCCCAGCGCTGGTACTGGCGCGGCGTCCTCGAGCCCGACCGCAGGCTGTCGCACTGGAGGGAGGCTGTAAGCAGGTTCAGGATGGCTGAGTGCAGTGCAGCAGCAACAGAGCTCATCGGTAGAATGGCGAGAGCGATCTAGATCTCGGCACCGATGAGGGTGCGCGTCTCGGTGATTCCGGGAATCGATCTGACTCCCTGAACGATGCAGCGAGTCAGCTCGGCCTCGTCATCGGCCTCGATTTTGACGAATAGGTCATGAGGGCCGAAGACAATCCACTGCCCGACCACTCCCTCGATAGCACCGACAGCCTCCCTGACATCAATCTCACTGCCGACCTCGGTAGTGATGAGAACGAATCCAACAGCCACTCTCACACCTCCACCGCAATCAGCGTCTCGGTCTTGACGGTAGACGGCGGCGACAAGGTCTCGGCGCCCCTGAGGCCCGCGTAGGAGCACGGCCTGTGGACGAACTGCTGGAAATAGCCAAGAGGGCCGTCGAGGACTACGGGTTCCGGCAAATTGCTCAGTGGAGCCCTGACGACCTCGTGGCCGAGCGCCACCTTTCATCGCAACTGGCCGGGGTGCTGAAGGGTCCTCTTAAAGATGAATTGGACCAACTCCCGATTCCGGTGGAACCCGCAGACCGTAAAAGAGAGCTGGCCCGCCTGGAGCAGGTGATCAGGCTAGCTCTTGGCTGAGGAGCCCTTACCGTGACCCCGGACGCATCGCCACTGCGTATTCCCGGGATGAAGTAGCCAGGTAGGAGAGTTACACCAAATGCTGGACGCTTCACATGTCCTACCCGAGGAGCAGTCCGAAGAGTTCAACCGGACCACGCTGGATTTTCTCGACCGAAGTATGCCTGGCAGCCCGTAGAGCCCTATGTCCAATCCTAACGTCCAGCCGCTAGCTCAGGATTTCGTAGTCGCGGCCCAGGTTCCGGACGCCAGACGCTACTTCTTCCACGACCCTGGGATCACGAGACTTGACGACGGAACGCTGCTCATAGCCGCTCCACAGTGGCGCCGTCCCATATCGGAAGCGGAGCGGGGCCTGAGAATCGTGCGGAGTTTGGACGGAGGCCAGGAATGGGAGGAGATGCCGGATCTGCCGTACGAAGAGGGCACACCCTTCATGCTAGACGGACAACTGTTGATGTTCGTCCAAGAGCAGTCCCATCGCGACTTCCAAATCGTGTCGAGTGACGACGCCGGCCGGACCTGGACCCAGCCTCAGACCGTGATCGAAGGCCCGGTTTGGAGCATCTCTACCTCACGGGTCGCGCATTCCGATACTCTCTACTGGGCCATGGACTACGACCTGCCAGGCTGCCGCTACGGCGGCAAGGTGATGGCTCGTCTAGACAGGAGCATGTCGCCGTTGGATCCCACGGCCTGGAGCATGTCGAATGTCGTTCCTCGACCTGAGCTCCCAGATGCACTGAGCAGAGGTCTTCGTCCCGAACGAAGTGAGTGGTTTGGGCTCCCTCTGGTCTGGTTGGAACCAAATACCGTGGGTGTGGGCGGCCGCATACGCGTCTTCACGAGATGCGTCATTGACGAGCAAGCCGTCGCCCACACTGCAGGCGTCCTGGATTACGATTTCGAAGCGGG
>CAZEIY010000849.1:0-1727 GCA_964512375.1 uncultured Rickettsiales bacterium
CCGCCGGCGACGGTGAGACGGACGATGATGGCGACCAGGCCCTCAACTGCGATGATTGCGATGATGACCCGGTCACCGGGCCCGCCGTGTACCCAGGGGCGGCTGAGGTCTGTGATGGGCTGGACAACGACTGCGACGGCACCGTGGATGTCGGGGCTACGAACGAGAGCAGCTGGTATCTCGATGCAGATAACGACGGTTATGGAGGGGGCTGGCTCATCCAACAGGGCTGTTCAGCGCCTACCGGCTACGTCGCCAACGACAACGACTGCAACGACCTGGACCCAAACAGTTACCTCGGTGCTCCCGAGCTGTGCGACGGGCAGGACAATGACTGCAATGGCCAGATCGACGACGGCAGCGGAGCAGCCGGCAGCACCTGGTATGCGGACAGCGATGCCGATGGCTACGGTGATCCGGGCACGGTGAGTACGGCCTGCTCGCAGCCGACCGGCTTTGTCAGTAACAACCTGGACTGCAACGACGGCAACGCTGCGACCAACCCCACGAGCTACGAGATTTGCGACGGCATCGACAACAACTGCGCCGGTGGCATCGACGAGGCGGGCGCTCTCAATGCGACCTTGTGGTACGTGGATGCTGATGGCGATGGCTACGGTGGTCTGGGCACGCCGGTGTCTTCATGCACAGAGCCCTCCGGCTATACCGACAATGATGATGATTGCAATGACGATGCGACCAATGGTGGAGCCACCATCCATCCTGCAGCATCAGAGATCTGCAATACCATCGATGACGACTGCGATGGGACAGTCGATGATGGGGCCGTCGATGCCACGATCTGGTACGTGGACGCCGATGTAGACGGCTACGGGAACGTCTCTACCGGCACCCTCTCCTGCGCTCAACCCAGTGGAACGGTCCAGAACGCGACTGATTGCAACGACACCGAGTCCAGTGTCCACCCCGCGGCAACCGAGATCTGTGATGGCGTTGACAACGATTGTGACGGTGACACCGACTTACACGGAGAAGTGTTGGGTTCAGCTGCGATTTGTGGCGCCAGCTCCTGCAAGAAGATCCAGGACGACCGGATCGACAGTCCCGGCGACGGCGTCTACTGGCTGGACCCGGGAGGCAGTGGAGCTTTCCAGGCTTACTGCGACATGACCGCAGACGGCGGCGGCTGGACTCTCGTCGCCAGAATCGCGGAAGCCAGCAACCAGGCCCACTGGGACACTTCTTCTGTGGGGCTGTCCTCCATTGGCGTGGAGCTGAACAATGCGACTACGCAGAAGTTCTCGGACAGCCAGATCAACGCGATCCGCAGCAACAGTCCCTACAGCGGCAGCACTCCGTACCGTATGAGCTGCTGGGAGGCACAGAGCTTTGTCCAGACGATGTACTGCAGCAGCAGTTGCACCTTCAATGCCCAGGCCTCGGTGAACTCAGGTCAGTGCGCACGGTGTGCCGGTTCTTTCGAAGGAACCCTGGTTCAGCTCTCACCCAACCATGGCACCCGTGGACTCGGCCACCACCATGACTACAGTTATCCTTGGAGCATGGCGTATCAGCGTCACCCCGAACACGGTGACAACGCGGGCTGTCGCAACGATCTCAGGGGCAGCGGCAGCGGCCATCTATGGATCAAGTAGAGGACCCCAGGTCTGGTTCGAGTTGGCGCATACCCCCCAGCCTCAGTCGATGCTTGCCTCAGGGTGGCAGAGACGGCCATCTTCCCGGCCTGTCCCAAAACTCGATCGTGG
>CAZEIY010000850.1:0-682 GCA_964512375.1 uncultured Rickettsiales bacterium
ACCGGGTCGAGGTGCCTCCTCTGGACCCTCAGGGTGCGGCCGACTTGTTTCGGACGTACGCGGGTTCGGGGGCACTGCAGGAATACGCCGGTCAGGAATCACTGGCTGGGGTTCTGGCGCTGCTCGATGGCTTGCCTCTAGCCATCGAAATGGCAGCTGCCTGGGCATCCTTGTTGACACCGGCAGAGCTGAGCGGACGGTTGGAGGAGCAACTGAAGTTGCTTCATTCCGAGCGTGGCGATGCCTGTGAGCACCACTCAAGTCTGCAGTCTGCTTTCATGTCTGCCTGGCAGTTGCTCTCCGACACCGAACGCAGGGCGCTCGGTCAACTATCCGTCTTCGAGGACTGTTTCTCGATCCAGGCAGCCGAAGCCGTGCTCGCACCGCGCAACGGAGAACCAATTCTCCCGGTACTCAGGCGACTGGTGCGTCGCTCGCTCCTCCAGCCAGTCCCACCAGAGCAACAGGGTGGAGCGCCCTCTTACAGGCTCCTGCGCGCTGTGCGGGAGATGGCTTCGACTCTGGCAGAGCGCCAGGATGCAGAGGAGCGTCATGCTCGGTGGTTTGCTGGTCTGGCATCTCGTGATGTGCTCGACAGCTTGCGATGTCTGGGACTGTCCAGCCCTTTCGCTTCGATCCTGGAATGCCGAGTCGAACTACGCGCTGCACTGCGATGGGCGGG
>CAZEIY010000850.1:692-1721 GCA_964512375.1 uncultured Rickettsiales bacterium
TGCTCCTGGCTCTGGAGAGATGTCGTGGACCTTTACTGACTTGCGAGGAACTTCTCGCCACCGTCGCGTCGGACGGGAGCGTAGAGCAGGAAGTGGACCTACGCATCGACCGCGCAGAGACCTTGCTTCAGGCTGGAGAGGTGCGACGGGCTGGGAGCTTGCTGGCGAACTGTAAGCTCAGCCTCGATGAGCAGTACTCGTACGCGAAGTACACTGAGCATCGAGTTCGTCTCGGCGTTCTACGGTCGCGAATCGCCGCCCGCACCGGATTGGGCGATCCTGTTGCCCTGTCTTGCGAGGCCAGTGATTCCTCGGTGACCCCACAAGAGCGTGGCTGGGCGCTCACCGAACATGGGGTGCAGTTGCTCCGAACAGGCCGCGGTGGAGAGGCGCGAGCTAACCTCGAACTGGCCGTAGAGCTGTTGCGCGCTACGGGCTTTCGCACCGAAGAAGCGCGAGCCCTTGAGCACCTGGGTCGCCACGCCCTCGATCGTGCCCGACCGTTGCGCGCACGCTCCTACTACGACGCTGCCCTCGCGCTCGCTCGAGACACCGGCTCGCGCGGCCAGGAAGCCATGATTCTCAATCAGTTAGCAGCACTGGAGCATCTCTCCGGGAATAGCCTCCGCGCCAGGGATCTGCTTCGTGACGCCTTGCGCCTGCGTCGAGAATTTGGTGATCGTAGCGGTCAAGCTGAGACCCATGTCCAGGCGGCCCGTGTCATCCAGGACTGTGAAGAGTACGCATCCGCTCAGGAGCACCTCGAAGCTGCCTTGAGCCTATCGCTGGAGTTGGAGTCTCCAGGGCTTGAGCTCCTGGCGCGGTTGGGCTTGGGAGAGCTACATTTCGTTCTGGGTAGAACGGGCAGCGCGAACCGTCACCTCAGCCACGCTGCCCGCCAGGCAGAAGAGCAACGGCGCCCCAGGGAATTGGCTCGAAGCCAGGTTCTCCTCGCGGAATTGGACTACCTGCAATCCCGAATCGCGCGCGCCCGTAAGCGCAGCCAACTGGCGATTGACCTGCTGGATC
>CAZEIY010000851.1:0-1718 GCA_964512375.1 uncultured Rickettsiales bacterium
GGGGCCCCGGCTGGCAATGGGCGCTCCCCCGTCAAGGATCAGTGTTGCGTGGCCACGGACCTCGTTCAGTGCCCTCGTTCCGATTGCTTCGGACCTTCGACGCGATGGATGGGCGCTCTGACGCGAATCACGAGGGGCCGTTATCGAATCCGGGCGGGGCGCCGTCCGATCCCTCTGGCACGATTGTTATCGCAACCGCCGAAACCGTACCATCGTCGTTGCGCTCACCGACGGCTGCCACCTGCATGCCGTTCTGAAGTTGGGCCAAACCGAGCGTAACCGTCTGCTGGATCGTTGTCTCCGCTCCCACGCTGACCGTCAAGCGGCCTTGGTTGGTGTTCAGCGTTATGGTCTCACCATCTACACTTGCCACTTCGCCGATGATCGCGCTGCCTGCCTGACCGCGCTGCCGGAGGAACCCTGGCGCCGTCTTTTCAGGCGTCTCACCTCCAGTCGCGCGTCGTCCGACGACCCCGCTTTGAACACCCGACGAAGGACTGCCTTCACTCTGGCCGCTAGTTGCCTGGGACTGAATGGCTTGGTTACGTAGTCGTCGGCTCCCATATCCAACCCCGCCAGGACATCCTTCTCCTCGACACGAGCCGTGAGCATCACAATGGGAACAATCGATTCTTGCCTGACCGTTCGACACACCTCCATGCCATCCATGCCCGGAAGCATAATGTCCAGAACGATCAGGGACGGATGTTCCTTTAGCGCCAACTTCACGCCTTCGGCGCCGTCGTTCGCGGAGATTACCTGAAACCCGTCAGCTTTGAGATACAAGCTGACGAGCCTCACGACGTTGGGGTCGTCTTCGACGATCAAAATAGTGTTTGACATCTGGCTTCTTCCGACCGATTCTCAGGTCAATCGCATCGCTCACTATACAACTCTGCACCCGGCGTCTCAAACAACCTTTCGGAAATTGTCAAGACTCCGAAGCTCTTGTCTTGAGCCGCTGCGACTCAATCGAGAATTCGAGCCAATTAGCGCTCCCGACCGGGGGTGAATCTACCTTCGGACGGTACGCGGTCAGGCGCATGGGGCTAAACGTTGGCCGGCGTCCGCGGTTGAAGCTTTCCGGAGTGGGTTGTCACCGAACATGCGAGACCGAGCCTGTAAAGACCAGTCTTTGCCACAGCTTGAGCATGGCATCGGATTCGGTTCCATAGGCCATCAGCCGTTTCTAATGTCGGCGGTCAGTCGGGTCGGCCTAGTGGCTGCCTTTCGATTCGAAGAACTCGAGATCGATGGCGAATGCGCATCCGAGTATGAGCAGGGACATGTCTTCGTCGATCTCGTCGGTGTTTTTCTGAATGACGAAGGTGTCGGCGTCGGTGGCCATCTCGCGCATGAGTCCGCCCCACTGCTTCGTAATGCGGGCGACTTCCGTCCCTCCCCGTTCGAAGATGAACGTGTTGGGGCGAAACAGCGAGCCCTTCAGGTCAAGCAGGGTGTTCCCGGAAGGGTCGTCTAGAGTGAAGACCCGGCCCAGCATCTTGAAGTGCCTGCTCAGGCTGCCAAGGGGGCGTTCTTCGCTGTTGGAGATCCAGAGTCGGGAGAGCAGCCAGTAGAAGTCGCGCCCAGCAGTCATGACCATTTGGCCGTCGCCGTCGACGACGTGGATTTCGAGGGCTCGGTGTGAGCTGAGGAACTGCCGTCCGAGTACGCCGGACTCTTCCCAGGCAAACAATAGAGGTTCGCCTTCAGGCGTT
>CAZEIY010000852.1:0-1338 GCA_964512375.1 uncultured Rickettsiales bacterium
CAAAGACAAAGCCATCAAGGCCCTGGAGCAAACGCGGAGAGGAACGTGCTAGGACGAGGAGCACAGGCGCGAGGGCCAAGGCTACAAGGCTGAGGAGCAGGAGCGTCACGGCGGCGCACCCTAGCTCAAGTAGAGATGCAGATCGAACTGGTGCCAGGGCCTCAACGAGGCGATGTCACCTCAGAGGGGTCTAGCGACGCGATACCGGATCGTTACCTGCTCGCCCGACAACGGAATGGCCGAGAGCTCTGTGAAGTAGATACTGTTTACATTGGGCAGGTAGATCCACCGACTCTCGCTCCAACCATCCACCTCGACGTCGATGGTGGAGGGAACGGGCTGCTCATCGAGTGCAAAGGTATCCGAGAGTCCCGCAGAGGTGAGGCCCATGCGTGACAGCACAGTCGCCCAATTGTCCGTGCAGATGCTCTGATAGCTACCGCCCGTGGCCAATGCTGCTTCAAGGTAGCCATCACCACGAAGCGCACCCTCACCCCAATGCTCTGCTTCAGGGTTGAGATTGCAGCCCTCAGGATCGTCAAAGCCGTCTGCGCCGATACCGACCACCGCCGAAAGCTGAGTCTGCTGCTCGCGGTCCTCTCCCTTGAAGACGTCAAGCCACTCGGCAAAGTCCGACCAGTTGATCAGATTCTCGTACTGACCAACCTCTGTCTCCGAAAAATCGGGTTCATCTGAGACCACAATAATCGAGAGGTTGGCGTCGTCTCGCAGGAATCCAGCGTTCTCGGAGTTACCCAGAACTTCGAGCGCCTTCCAGGATGCCTGCAGACCCTTTTCCCAGTTGTGGTGATCATCGATGCCGAGCAGGGTGCGCTCAAGAAAGGCACTGCCCAGATCGGGTGTGTCCAGGGTGAGAACGCCAGGATCGCCAGCCAGGCGACCGTCGAGCCCTTCGGTGTCCTCCTCATCGACGTTGGTCGATGTGGCGCCAATGTGAAAAGGAACGTCCGCCTGAAGGAAGAACTCAAAGAAATTGGGTCCGTTGGTGGCCAGCGCCTCCTGTTCGTCGAGCATGGAACACGACGTATCGATAACCCAGAGCACATCCACCTCGCGGGGCTGTGGTTGTAGGAAATGCTCACGACGAAAGTCGGGGTCAGTCGAAAAGCCCGGCGCAAATCCATTGCCCGTATCGCAGCCAACGGTCGCTACCAGAACAGCAACGACACTCATCACTATGAAGGACCTTCTAGAAACCAGTCGGGTCATAAGACAGACACTCTCCGTAAAAACACTCCTCTAATTAGAGGGCCTTCCCTACCCCAAGGTCAATGATGTTTTTTCAGACTCGCGAAAATATCTCGATAAAAAGTAGCG
>CAZEIY010000852.1:1348-1715 GCA_964512375.1 uncultured Rickettsiales bacterium
GAGTTAAGCGCTAGCTTCTTCTCCGGTGCTCTGATATGTCGGGCTCGAAGGAGGGGCCAGCCCATGACCAACAAGTACCTCAGCGCACCCGTTGCCTCGACAGAGATGCCCCGTGGCATCCCCTACATCGTCACGAACGAGGCTGCAGAGCGCTTCTCGTTCTATGGGATGAAGGGAATCCTCATCATCTTCATGACGAAGTACCTGATGGACTCCGGCGGCGCCGACGACTTCATGGGCCCCGACGAGGCCAAGGGCTACTATCACATGTTCACTTCGGCGGTTTACTTCACGCCGATCCTGGGCGCGATCATCGCTGATGCCTTCTTCGGCAAGTACAAGACCATCCTCACCCTCTCGGTCGTGT
>CAZEIY010000853.1:0-1714 GCA_964512375.1 uncultured Rickettsiales bacterium
AAATCACGGTGAAGGGCCCGAAGGGGCTGCTGAGCCGCATCATGCCGGATCACGTCACTTTTGATATCGGAAGTGATGAGCTCAAGGTCGCGCGTGTCAACGACAGTAAGCCCGCTCGTGAGCGTCATGGACTGGCTCGCAGCCTGATCCAGAACATGGTTACGGGTGTCACAGAGGGTTTCGTACGTGAGCTCGAGATCGTCGGAGTTGGCTACAAGGCGAAGGTCAGTGGTCGCACCTTGAATATGAGCCTCGGCTATAGCCACCCCATCAACTTTGAGATCCCTCAGGGCATCGAAGTGAAGGTGGCTCGTACCGACATCACAGTGACCGGCATCGATAAAGAGGTGGTCGGCCAGACCGCTGCCTTGATTCGCGCCTTCCGTAAGCCCGATGCCTACAAGGGTAAGGGTGTTCGTTATAAGGACGAGAGGATCCGTCTCAAGGCTGGTAAGGCCGGAGCCGCAGCAGGCTAGTAGGAGTTGAAGATGAGCAGCAGTACGAATCCACGAACCCGCTCGCGTCTGCGTCGTCAGGCACGGATACGGAAGAAGATTGTCGGTACCGCCGTGCGGCCCCGCCTCAGCGTCTTCCGCTCCGCGAAGCATATCTACGCACAACTCATCGATGACGATGCTGGTGCAACTCTCGCCTCTGCTTCTAGCCTTGGGCTCGATAGCAAGAAGGCCAACACCGGCAACTGCGATGCTGCAGCCAAGGTGGGCACTCTCATCGCCAAGTCGGCGAAGACTGCCGGTTGCGAGAACGTCGTCTTCGATCGCAATGGTTTCAAGTATCACGGTCGGGTCAAGGCGCTCGCCGAGGCGGCCCGCGAGGCCGGCCTGAGCTTCTAGAGGGACAATAAAGATGGCACGTTTTATGGATGGTGAGGTCGAACTCATGGACCGCGTAGTCGACATCAACAGGGTGTCGAAGGTGGTCAAGGGCGGACGCCGCTTCAACTTTTCGGCACTCGTTGTCGTCGGCGACGGTAATGGTCGTGTCGGTGTGGGCCTGGGCAAGGCCAAAGAGGTGCCCGAGGCAATCCGCAAGGGGGGCGAGCGAGCTCGCAGGAACATGTTCGACGTTCCCTTGACGGAGAGCGGCTCGATTCCCCACCCGATCATTGGAAACTTCGGTGCGGGCGAGGTCATGCTGCGTCCGTCCAGTGAAGGTACCGGCGTCATTGCCGGGGGCGCTGTTCGTGCAGTCCTCGAGTGCGCGGGTGTGCGGAACATCCTGACCAAGTGCATCGGCACCAACAATCCTCACAATGTCCTCAAGGCCACCGTAGTGGCCCTGAAAATGCTCCAGGTCCCTGAGGCGTATTTGCGTCGTCGTGGAGCGCCTGAGGTTCGAGACCAGGCCTAGAGAGCCGCGGGAGATAGAGCAATGGCACAACTCCAGCTGAAATTGAAGCGCAGTCTGATTGGTCGGCCTAACGACCAGCGAGCGACCGTAAAGGGGCTTGGCCTGCGTCGCACTGGTGCGACCGTAACTCTTGAGGACACCCCTTCCGTGCGCGGCATGGTCAAGAAGGTGATCCACCTTGTCGAGGTGACCGAGCTCGCATGAGCGTTGTTGGTACCCGACATCAATAGATAATCCCCGGCAGACAGCGAGTCGCCAGCCCCCAAGCGGGGAGTCTGTCCAGGGAGTGCCGCGAGGCACGATGGCGGCGGGAGCAGAACATGGATCTCAACGAACTCAAGCC
>CAZEIY010000854.1:0-905 GCA_964512375.1 uncultured Rickettsiales bacterium
CCACTGATGTGGTTCAGCCGATAGCTGACCGCCGATAGCTGAAAGCTGAGGTTCGCGCTATGCTCCGCAACTACCTGATCGTCGCCGTACGGAATCTGCTCAAGCACAGGCTCTATACGGCTATCAACACACTTGGCCTGTCGGTGGGGATCGCGTGCTGTACGCTGATCTTTTTGCACGTGCAGTCGGAGATGGGCTACAACAGCGGAGTGCCGAACGCGGACAACCTGTACCGGATTATCCGGCAGATGCAAGACGACAGCGGCAACCGGCAGGGAAGCACGTATACCTCCGGCGCCCTGGGACCCGCGCTCCGACAGGACCTCCCCGAGGTCGAACGCTCCCTCACAGCCTGGGGCTGGGACGCGTGGGTGACCTACGGGGGAAAGACGCTCCATCAGTCGGCCTGTCTCGCAGAGCCGCACGTGCTGGAGGTGTTTGAATTCCCAATGGTGAGAGGTGATCGGGCGACCGCGCTGCAGGAGCCGTACTCACTGGTGATCACGGAAAGCACCGCGGAAAGGTTCTTCGGGGATGAGGACCCCCTGGGAAAGACCATCCAGCTGGACCACCTCGTCTACGGGGGTGACTACAGGATTACCGGGGTGCTGCAGGATCCCCCCGCCCGGACCACGATCGGGTTCGATGTCCTGACTTCAACAGTCACAAGCGACAGATTCACGAGTCTGTGGACGCGCTGGCATTTTCTCCAGGGGTGGAGGCCATGGACCACGTACCTCGTTCTGGCCCCGGAGGCGTCACCTTCAGCAGTGGAGCGCAAGCTGCCTGACCTGATCGAGCGCTACATGGGGGAAGAGGTCAGGCAGAAGATGACCTATCGCGTGCAGCCCATCACGCGCATTCACCTCTACTCCCACCCGGAATACGGCGTGGAGCCGTGGCAG
>CAZEIY010000854.1:915-1713 GCA_964512375.1 uncultured Rickettsiales bacterium
CCGTTCGAGTGATGGTCGCGGTCGGGTGTCTGATTCTGCTAATCGCATGCGTGAACGCCATGAATCTCGCTGCCGCGCGAGCCGTTTTGCGGAAGCGGGAAGTGGGGGTACGAAAGGCCCTGGGCGCCGGACGGCTGTCGCTGCTGATTCAGTTTCTTGGGGAGTCGGCAATTCTGTCGTTCATCTCGCTCGTGCTCGGGCTGGCGCTCTGTCAGTTAGTTCTACCTGAGTTCAACGCCATCTTGGGGACAGGCGTCACGCTGGACCTCAGCACAAATCCAGCCCTATGGTTGTCTCTGCTGGGAATCGGGCTGGCCGTTGCCCTGCTGTCGGGAGGGTATCCGGCTCTGATAGTGTCGGAAACCCGGCCCACTTCGATGTTCCATGCCACCGACACGCCCGGGTCGGGCAGGGCCTTCCTGCGCAACGCGCTTGTGGTGTTCCAGTTCGCGGTCTCGGTGTTTCTGGTCGTTGCGACGAGCGTCGTACTCAACCAGCTGGCTTTTATACAGAACAGGGACGTGGGGTACAACGCCGCACGCCTGCTTTCCTTGCCGCTCTTCAAGTACGACCGTCACGAAAAAGCGATCCCCGAGCAACGGCTGTCGATGAGATACAACACCGTCAAGCGCGAGTTCCTCCGCCACCCAAACGTGGTGAAGGCGTCTGCGTACCGCGAGGACGTCGTGGGATTGAGGGGAACGCGGTTTTTCCGTGAGGTCAGGCCGGAGGGGTGGGAGGGGGAGGTCCTCCGAATGCCGATTCTGGAGGTGGACGAAGACTACTTCGACACGTTCG
>CAZEIY010000855.1:0-1710 GCA_964512375.1 uncultured Rickettsiales bacterium
ATGCGTACCAGGACACCGCCGGAGTTGGGCCGGTATACCTCGGGATCGAACTCGACCCGAAGTTCACCATTGGGGCCGGGAAACACGGTGATGGAGCTCACTCCTTCGTCGGACGCGGATGCTGTACGCACCTTGATTTCGAAGGTCACATCGGTGGGGTCGCTGACCGGCGGTCCCACATAGGTGAAGCGTGCGATACCTGGACCCTCAATCTGGATTGACTGGACACGTCCATCTGTCGGCTTCACCCGAACACGGGCCTCTGCATCGATCAAGGGGCTCCAGACCCGCAGCGTGGACTCAGTCTCTCCATCTCCCACGACTGGACCGGCCGCCAGCAGGCTGGCTGCCGCTGCCACCCCCGAAAAGGTCACGCAGGTGAACCAGAGCAAAGCGAACATCGACTCGAGGCATCGTCTCACGGTAGGACTCCCGGTAGCTCTACTCCCCATTAGCAATCGCTGCAGGGGAGGAGAACTTAGCCCATGGAGGTGCTCCTCGCAGTTGGCCCTTGACTACTCAGCAAGCAAGCTCGCGCTCTCTGATTCGTAGGACCAACCCTCCATGGTCGAGTCCACAGCTACCACCTCGGCACCCGGCGCCAAGAGGTGTGTGGTCGGGAGGTAGATGCTGCTTCCCGTCGCATACCGGTAGGTGATGGACCAATTCTCGTCGGCAACCAGCGGGTGGGTGCTGCCATAGCTGTCTGACCAGCTCATCAGCTCTTCCGCCGATGGCGTAGTCGCCGAGTTGTTCTCGGCGAGGAGGGTGATCACGACAAACCCCTGGTCTTTGTACTCCTGGTACATCGCTTCCAGCGATGCGGCTTCCGCCGTACAGTTGGATCACCAGAATGCCGCAGAAACCATCAGAACCACCCGATCGCAGAAGTCGTGCAGCTTCAGCGTGTCACCGTATTGGTCGGTCAACTCGAAGTTGTCTGTGATCTCACCGATGCCATCACCGGTGGACTCAATGTCGTTGCGACAGGCATCGATCCCATAGCCGCCCGTGTACGGGTGGTCCGACTCGTCGGTAGCGTCGGTGTTGGACTCGACCTCCTCGCCGTCTTCCCAGCCGTCGCCGTCGGTGTCGCTGGAGTCCGGGTCCGTACCGAGCGTCTCCTCCTCGGAGTCGCTCAAGCCGTCACCGTCTGAGTCTGCGCTTTCACCGCCTCCGTTGTTCCCGCCACCGATTCCGCTGCCGTCGCCTTCGTCACCGTCACTGGAGATGACGGTCCCATCACTGAGGGTAAGGTCCATTCCGGCCGGGGCACATGCGACAGCAGTGAGACCACTCAGGAGGGCGCTCAACGTGTGAAAGGAGAGGGGACCAGTGCGCATGATTTTCTCCGCGAGTCTGACCTATTGTAGCCCTGTCTTGGTCTCAGTCCAATCCGAATTCGTCCCTGGCGCTCTTCAGATCCAGGGCTGGCTGGTCGTTCTTGAGCAGGAGAAACGGTCCACATGCCAGTGCATCCATGTGGGTCCGCATAAAACACCGGTAAGCGTCCTCAGGTGAATTGACCATTGGCTCACCACGTACGTTCATGGATGTGTTGATGACCACGCTGCAGCCGGTCTTCTTGTGGAAGGTGTCGATCAGGTCGTAGTACATCGCATCTTGTTCTCGGGAGATGGTCTGCACGCGGGCCGAACCGTCCACGTGTGTGATGGCGGGCAAGGGCTGTTCCAGATCACGTACAGGCGC
>CAZEIY010000856.1:0-1697 GCA_964512375.1 uncultured Rickettsiales bacterium
GATCCGGTGCATGCCACACGATCCGCCATTGCATTCATGAAGCACCTGTACGGTCGTTTCGGAAGCTGGGAGCTTGCGTCAGCTGGATACAACGCGGGCGGGGGCAAGGTCTCGCGGGCCATCAAGATGTACGGAAGCAAAGACTTCTGGGAATTGGCAGCTTCTTCTCGTACCTACCTCAAGCCAGAGACGAAAAATTACGTTCCGAAGATCATCGCCGCGGCGATCCTGAGCAAGTACGCGGAGCGCTACGGGCTGACCGATGAGATTCCACAGGAGCATCGTCTCGGTCTGTGGGATCACGACGTGGTGACCGTGCCAGAGGCGACGGATCTGGCCGTAGTCGCGCGACTGGTGAGCTCGACGGTGGACGAAATCCAGGCAATGAACCCGGCGCTTCGTAGGGGCTACACGCCTCCTGGGATGAACAACTATCGGCTGAATATCCCTCGCGGAAAGTCCAAGGTGTTTGCCAAGAAGTTCTCGAAACTCCCTGAGAGTGAGCGTCTGACCTTCCTTCGATACAAGGTGAGGCGGGGCGATACCCTGGGTCGAATCGCATCTCGCCACAAGGTTCCTGTAGCCATGATAGCCAAGCTCAATCATGTGCGTGATGCGCGCAAGCTGAGGGTTGGTCAGCGTCTGCTGATTCCGGTGCGGGCAGAGGCCATGCCGTCCCGCAAGGTGACTCATAACGTGGCCCGGGGAGAGACCCTCTCGTCGATCTCCGAGCGCTACGGCACGTCAGTGGCGAGCTTGAAGAAGCTCAATAAGCTCACCGGTGACAAGCTCAGAGTGGGTCAGAAGTTGGCAGTAGTCACCAAGGGAAAGAGCAAGGTGACGGCAACGAGGAGCTCGAAACCAGTGGCTGAAGGTGTCAGTACGAGCCGGAGCAAGTCACGGCCGACAAGCTACACCGTGCAGGCTGGTGACTCGCTCTCTCGCATCGCGTCTCGATTCGGCATGTCTCTTACAGAGGTCCAGAAGCTCAACAACCTCGGGCGCAGTGGGACGATCTATCCAGGAGACAAGCTGGTCTTACGCCGGGTCACAGATCCACCGGACGTACAGGTCTATACGGTGCGCTCTGGGGACACCGTTTCAGGCATCGCTTCGCGCTACGGCATGAAGTCCAGTGAACTGCTTAAGCGCAATGGATTGAGCAGCGATCGCATCAAGGTGGGGCAGAACCTCAAGGTAGTCGCCAACGGTGTGGGCGGTTCGCCAGTGGTTGTGCAGGTGAAGAAGGGTGACTCTCTCTATGGTATCGCCTCAGAGCACAAGGTCAGTGTCGAGGCGATCCGCAACTGGAACGCATTGAGTGGAACCACCATCAAGATTGGTCAGAAGCTCACCCTGTACCCGGGTCAGAGCCACGCGAATCGCTCACTGAAGGAGCGGGCCATTGCGTATCAGGTTCAGTCTGGAGACACCCTCTGGGGGATTTCCCGAAAGTACGGTGTCTCCATCAAGGATCTCAAGACCTGGAACGGCATCCGCCACGACAAGGTTCGCCCGGGACAAAGGCTGCGAGTCATTCTTCGCTAAACATCTTCACTTGACCTTTTGGTGATGCTGCTATTCTGCGCCTCCTTCAGGAGGGGGCGTGATGCGAATTCGATGGATGCTACTGCTCGTTTTTGGGCTCTTGTTTAGCTTTTCGGCCTGCCAACCCGGCGCGCGACCCGCCGATGATG
>CAZEIY010000857.1:0-1696 GCA_964512375.1 uncultured Rickettsiales bacterium
GCCGTCGCCCGGCGTCGTGCAGCCGGGGTCATCGGGGTAGTCGGTCAGTCCGTCGCCGTCGTTGTCGACGCCGTCCGAGCAGGCCGGATCGGCTTCGTTGTTGTCCGTTGGGCTACTGCAGCCGGGATCATCCGGAAAGTCGGCGAGCCCGTCTCCGTCGTTGTCGAAGCCATCGCTGCAGGCGAGGTCTGTCTCGTTGGTATCGGTGGGCGATGAGCAGCCCGGATCGTTCGGGTAGTCGATGAGCCCATCGCTGTCGTTGTCGAAGCCGTCCGTGCAGGCCGGGTCGGCCTCGTTGGTGTCATTCGGCGTGGAACAGCCCGGATCGTTCGGGTAGTCGATGAGCCCGTCGCTGTCATTATCTGCGCCGTCCGCGCAGGCCGGATCATTCTCGTTGCCGTCGGTGGGTGTGGTGCAGCCGGGGTCATCGGGGTAGTCGGTGAGGCCATCTCCGTCGTTGTCGAAGCCATCGCTGCAGGCCGGGTCTGCCTCGTTGCCGTCGGTCGGTGAAGAACAACCGGGGTCGGTCGGAAAGTCGATCAGACTATCCCCATCATTGTCGATTCCGTCGGAGCAGCCCGGATCGTTCTCGTTGTTGTCGTTGGGAGTCGTGCAGCCCGGATCGGTCGGGTAGTCGGTCAAGCCATCGCCGTCGTTGTCGAAGCCGTCCGAGCAGGCCAGGTCGTTCTCGTTGGTATCGGTGGGCGATGAGCAGCCCGGATCGTCGGGGTAATCGGTGAGGCCATCACCGTCGTTGTCGTACCCGTCCGAGCAGGCGAGATCGCTCTCGTTGTTGTCGTTGGGCGTGCTGCAGCCGGGGTCATCGGGATAGTCCGCCAGGCCGTCGCCGTCGTTATCGAAGCCATCGCTGCAGGCGATGTCGCTCTCGTTGCCGTCCGTGGGGGTAGAGCAGCCCGGATCATCGGGGTAATCGGTCAGTCCATCGCCGTCGTTGTCGAAGCCATCCGAACAGGCCGAGTTGTTCTCATTGCCGTCGATGGGCGTTACGCAGCCCGGATCGTCGGGGTAATCGGTGAGGCCATCACCGTCGTTGTCGAAGCCATCGCTGCAGGCGGGGTCGTTCTCGCTGTTATCGACGGGCGTCACACAGCCCGGATCGTTCGGGTAGTCGATGAGTCCGTCGCTGTCGTTGTCGAAGCCATCGCTGCAGGCGATGTCGCTCTCGTTGCCATCGGTGGGTGTGCTGCAGCCGGGGTCATCGGGGTAGTCGGTGAGTCCATCGCTGTCGTTGTCGAAGCCGTCGCTGCAGGCGGGGTCGTTCTCGCTGTTGTCGGTGGCGGTCACGCAGCCCGGATCGCTCGGGTAGTCGGTGAGTCCGTCGCCGTCGTTGTCGAAGCCGTCCGAGCAGGCGGGGTCATTCTCGCTGTTGTCGACGGGGGTCACGCAGCCGGGATCGTCGGGATAGTCGATGAGGCCGTCACCGTCGTTGTCGAAGCCGTCTGAGCAGGCCGGATCGTTCTCGCTGTTGTCTATGGGAGTCACGCAGCCCGGGTCGTTCGGGTAATCGGTGAGTCCATCGCCGTCGTTGTCGAAGCCGTCGTTGCAGGCGGGGTCGTTCTCGCTGTTGTCGACAGGGGTCACACAGCCGGGATCATTGGGGTAGTCGATGAGTCCATCACCGTCGTTGTCTAAGCCGTCCGAGCAGGCCAGATCGCTCTCGTTGCCGTCGCCCGGA
>CAZEIY010000858.1:0-1694 GCA_964512375.1 uncultured Rickettsiales bacterium
CCTCGGGTAGATCGATCTCTGGACGAATGACGTGCAGGAAGCTGAGCGGATTGCCCTCGGCGAGTTCGGCCGCTTCGGTGGAGTTGATGACGTCGTAGGGCACCGAGGCAATGGCCGCAGCCTGACCGCTGGGGGGGAGATGGGCGTGGAAGGGGAGGACACTGCTCATGGGAGTTCCTGCTTGAGGGCGAAGCTCAGGACGTGCTCTTCTTCTTAGAGGCGGCCTTCTTCTTGGCGGCGGCCTTCTTCTTGGCGGTGGCCTTCTTCTTGGCGGTGGCCTTCTTCTTGGTGGCAGCCTTCTTCTTGGCGGCAGCCTTCTTCTCTTGCGGCTTGTCGTCACTGCTTGCGGCGTCAAGTTGCGTAGGCTCGTCTTCGTGGTCGAGGTCTGAGATCTCGCGGCGTAGGCTCATAGACTGGGTGTCGTCTTCCTCGACGAGTTCCATGATGTCGCTTACGTCGGTGATGTCGCCCTCAGTGAGCTCGGAGGAAACCTGCGGCATCAGGAACTCTGTCAGGCCAATGGGATTGCCTCCAGCGCCCTTGACCAGATCGGCGATCAGCAACAGTTTCTTGCGGCTGCCGTCCGCCCTGACCAGGGTGTGGTCCTGCTCGATGTGGCCGGAGATGATGATCTTCCCAACCAGGGTCTTCCAGTCGATCCCTTCAAGGCACAGCACGTCCTGGTGGATCCGTGATCCGAGCGCAGTGTCTTCGTCCCGGCCATCGAGGTCGGCGGCGCCACCGCTCCAGCCGACAACTACGCCGCTCATGTTGGCCGCCGCGACCGCGACAGCCCGAGAGGCCAGCAAATGCGTCTGCAGCCCGCCACCTGTTTCCAGTCGCCGGCGCAGGGTGTCGATCTCGCTGCGATACACGGCCGATGCCTCGGCCTTGGCGAGAGCCAGCGCAGACTCCCAGTCCTCGCGGTCTCGCTCGTGACCGTCGACTACCTTGTTCCGCTCAGCTACCGCGCGCTCTTCGGCGGCAATGATGTCGAGGCTCAGTTGTTCTTCGAGGGCTACCCGGTCCGAAGCGAGCCGCTGCTGCTGAACTGCCAATTGCTCGCGGTGTCGCTCCTCGCCTTGCTGATGTTTCTGGTCCCACTGCTTCTCAATCTCTTCGACGGCATTCTCGACCTGTGCGGCAATGTCTGTTCGCGCTGCCTCCAGTTGCCGGCCCAACTCGGCCATGTCGTGGTTGTTCTCTTCCAGAGTGACCCTGCTCTCTGCGAGGGCAGTGCCCAGCCGTTCGAGCTCTTCTTCCAGAGAGACCTGCTCCTGGTCCGCAGCTCTTGCCTTCTCTTCAGCCTGGTCGATGGTCTCCTGTAGGAGCGCCTGTCGTTGCTCAGTTGCGGCCTCGGCATCGTCGAGCTTTTGTAGGGCAGTTGCAGCCTTCTGCTCGGCTTCGGCAGCCCTCTCGTTGGCTGCCGCCGCCTTCTGCTCGGCTCCGGCATGTTCACGTTCAGCGTCACCTGCTCTTGTTTCGCTCGCTTCGAGCCGCTGCTCGGCGTCTCTTAGCTGGTCGCGGAGGTTCTCGTTGCGAGAGAGCAACTCGTCCGCTCGGCCCTTGCTGGCAAGGAGGGCCTCCTGCACTGAGGCGAGGTCTCGTCCGGACTCCTCGCGTATCGACTCCAGCGTCTCCGCGGCCTGGCTCGATTCTTCGAGCAGCTTCTGTTTCATCTCGGCGAGGAGCGC
>CAZEIY010000859.1:0-1693 GCA_964512375.1 uncultured Rickettsiales bacterium
AGTTGCTCTTCGATCGCTGCACAGGTCAATTTGCTCTGGATTCTTCGGAGCGGGATGAGACCCCGCTGCCGCCCGCCCCGCCCGGCTCGCCGGCGCTCGCCTGGGCTGTCGATGACCTGCAGGTCGTCATGACGCAGGGTCGTTATGTCTTCGAGGGAGGCTTCGGGAGGTGGCGAGGTCTTGGGGAAGGTCATCTGGACGCAAACACCTGGGAGTACGAAGACGAATCTCACCCCGCGTCTGTCGAGTGGCAACTGGGCGAGCACGGCTCCCTGACGATCCGTCTGCAGGTCCAGGGAGAAGTCGACCGGGTGTCGATTGCCTTTGGTTGCACCGACGGCGAGCGCTTCTATGGCACCGGAGCCCGCTCCCATGGGACCGACCACAGCGGTGAGAGTCCCCTTCTGTATGCGACAGAACAGGGCATCGGTCAGACCGACTACGACCTCGATGAGTTCGACTTCCTGCGTGGCCGGATCGGAGACAGCTACTTCCCGGTTCCGTGGACCGTGACCGACAGAGGACTGGGCGCTGCCATCGGGGGAACGCCCATCGCGCGCATGTACCTGTGCGGTGAACGAGAGCCTGGAGTGCTCCGCTTCGAGGCGTGGTCAGACCACATCGAGCTGCAGCTGTTCCCGGCCGCCAGTCCTCGTGAGGCAGTAGGCAACTGGACGCTCGCTTCAGGACCGCCGGCACCGGCTCCTGCGTGGGCGTATGGGCCGTGGGTCGCTGTACAGCATGGCAGCGAAGAACTCATGCGCAGTGCGACGTTGCTCCGGGAACTGGGCATCCCTGCGACCGCGATGTGGGCTCAAGATTGGATCGGCGGCGGCAGCGCGCCTCTGGGTGGCTACGACCTCAACTACCACTGGCAGTGGGACGAGCAGCTGTATCCCGAGCTGCCTCAGCGCATCGCTGAACTCCATGACCTCGGCTTTGCGTTCATGGGCTACTTCAACCCCTTTGTTGTCGATGAATTTGATGAGTGGGGCGAAGCTCTCGCTGGCGGCTTCCTGCCCCTGACGCCAGAGGGCGCCCCCTACGAGTTCACGATCGTCGATCGGCACGGCAGTGTCGTCGATCTCAGCAATCCAGCTGCGCGCGACTGGGTCCGGTCCTACATGACGGCTGCTGCTGAGATGGGACAAGACGGCTGGATGTGCGACTTCGCCGAGTGGATGCCTTTTGACGCGCAGGTAGCCTCGGGGACGGGGCAGGACCTGCACAACGAGTATCCGCTCCTGTGGCAGCGCGTGAACAAGGAAGCGCTGGATGCTGTCCACGGTGTAGGGAACGGGCTGTGCTTCAATCGCTCGGGTTGGGCAGGTACTCAGGCGCTCTCTCCGGTCACATGGGGCGGCGACCAGGAGACCTCCTTTGCGCGTGATGATGGCATCGCAACGGCACGCGAAATAGGGGTCGGACTGGGCCTCTCGGGGATCGGGCGATACGGCAGCGACATTGCCGGATTCTCTTCCGTCTGGGGGGACGCGGCCAGCCGGGAACTGTATTGGCGCTGGATCGAGATGGCTGCATTTGAACCGGTCATGCGCACCCACGACGGCCTGGCGGGTTCAGAGAACTGGCACTGGGAGCGTGACGCCGAGACCACCGAGCACTTCTCTCGCTATGCGAACTGGCACTTACGGCTGTTGCCCTACCTTCAGCTCCTCGACCGCGAATACATGGA
>CAZEIY010000860.1:0-1693 GCA_964512375.1 uncultured Rickettsiales bacterium
CTCCAGGCCCCATCCTTGAACCGGCTAATACCCGACCGTGTGCCCACATACACGCTGCCGTCGCGCGTTGCACACAGCGCCCTCACCGGGACGCCATAGACTCCGTCTTCCTGAGTGTAGGCCGTCCAGGTCACCCCGTCGTAGACCCGCACGCCATCGTTTACGCCGAACCACATTCTGCCATCGTGGTCTTCGGCCATACACTGGAGCCCCAGCCCCTTGAGCTCAGGGAAGACGGTCCAGCGCCAGGATTCCAGCACCGGATCGGGATGCACGGGCTGGTAGGGCTGCGCAGCCCGGCAGGGAACCACAGCCAGACCCGCAATACAGCCTATAAGGACAATCATATATCTGAACATCGCCAGTCTCCAATATAAACGGGGCACACCCACCTGTCCGAAGGTTGCCCCACAACCCGGGTCCTGCAAGGACACCACGTCCTTATCTCGAACCTTCGATATGGTTATTTCGGGGGCAAGATAATGCGCTTGGAAAGGAAAAGCAAGGACATGCAAGGAGGAAATGTCTCAAAAGACAGGTCCCAACAGCAGCGAAGAATGGCGGGAACTGCGCCGAGGTAGGCAAGATTTGGAAACCGGCGCGGGTTCAGCTTTCTTTGTGAATCACCGGCACCCGCACCGTAAACGTGGACCCTTTTCCCACTTCGCTCTGCACGCTGATGGACCCACCCAGCAGTTCGGCAAACCCCTTCGTGATCGGCAGTCCCAGGCCCGTGCCTTTGTGCTGTGGGTCCGACCCCTTCACCTGCTGGAACTCCTCGAAGATGCTCTCCAGCGCATCCTCCGGGATGCCTGTACCGGTATCCGATACCACGATCACCAGGTGCTCGTTCGCTTTTGAGGTCCGGATGGCCACTTCTCCAGCCTCGGTGAACTTAAGGGCGTTGGAAAGCAGGTTGATCACAATCTGACGCAACCGACCTCCGTCCGTGTGGGCTTCTCCTACCTCGTCGGAGACCTCCTGTTTCAGTGCCACTCCCGACTTGACCAGAGGACTGACCGTGCCACAGCAGGAATCAATCAGCTCCTTCACATTGAGCGGCTCTGCGTTCACATCCATCCTCCCTGCCGCAATCTTGGATAGGTCCATGATCTCGTTGACCAGGTTGAGCAGGTGTTCCGAATTGTCGCTGACCCGGCTCAGACTGCGTTTCTGGCGGTCGGTAAGGTCTCCAGCAATACCGTCCAGCATATTGTCCACAAAGCCCTTGATGGCGGTCACCGGGGTGCGCATATCGTGGGACATCGCTGCAAGAAAGGCTGACTTGCGCTCGGTCTGTTCCTGGATCTCCCGGATGTCCAGGTATCGGGCATAGCCTAAAGCGATGGCATCTGCAAACTCTCGCAGAGTCGCGACTTCGTCGTCAGTGAAGCGTTCTCGTCCCGATGCCGTGAGCCGCAGGCGTCCGTACCCCCCAACGGGCACCTCGACAATGCGCTGCGCCTCGCTCATCCCCTGCCACGGCTCGTCGGCGATGAAGCGTTCTATGGTCTGGCGATTCAACGCAGGGAACGGCGCAGCCAGCGTATAGGCGTCATAGGCCACGCCACCGTCGGGGGCCAGCGTGAATGTGGTGTAGCGAAACCCTTTGGCCTCGAAGAAGGCCATCGACGGGTTCTCGACCGGCTCGTCCAGGACACCGTGAGCCACTTTGGCCGGAGCGCAGGAGTCG
>CAZEIY010000861.1:0-1690 GCA_964512375.1 uncultured Rickettsiales bacterium
CGTCGCCAGCGGCGGAGTCATCGTCGTCGCCAGCGGCGGAGTCATCGTCGTCGCCCGCGGCAGAGTCATCGTCGTCACCGACGAAGGCAGAACAATCACCGTCAGCCAGATCGCTGCTGCCGTCGCAGTCGTTGTCGAGGCCGTCACCACAAGCCAACGCGCTGTCCTCAACACCATTGGGCGCGACCACAGCGTTGCCGTCATCACAGTCACCCGCACAAGCTGACCACCCGTCCAGATCGACATCGACCTCGGTAGCATCCAGCGAACCGTCGCAGTCATTGTCCAAGCCGTCACATACTTCCGATGCTCCCGGAAAGGTGTTGGGGTTGGCGTCGTCGCAGTCCGCACACGAGAGATAGCTGTCACCATCACCATTGACCTCGCCCAGGACATCCGCGTTGGCCGCGCCGTCGCAGTCGGTGTCCAGCCCGTCGCAGAACTCCGGCGCACCCGCATAGAAGACCGGATCAAGTGCTTCGCAGTCACTCAGGTCCGGATCTCCGTCCCCATCATCGTCGAGGTCGACACAGTCCGGCTCGCCATCTGAATCGGTATCTGTGAAACCATCTACCAGGTCATCGTCACAGTTTGAGTCGACCGAATCACAGGACTCATTAGCTCCGGGAAAGACAGTCGAGTCATTGTCATCGCAGTCTTCACAGGACAGCACGCCGTCCTGGTCGACGTTGACTTCACCACCGGAGTCAGCGTCCGCTACACCATTGCAGTCGTTGTCCTGGCCATCGCAGATCTCAACATTGCCGTTGAAGTTGTCGGGATCCGTGTCGTCGCAGTCGCTATGGCTACCCTCACCATCACCGTCGAGATCGCTGCCATTGCCTCCACCAACACACAGCGTCAGCTGGTTGAAGTTGAAATTCGCCTGATCGGTACAGAAATTGCCACCCAGCACAGGACCGGTGACAAAGGACTGGGTGCTGTTGCAATCGGCGCCATCGAGGCCCCAGTCCTGTCCTTCTGTCAGCTGCTCAGAGTGCAGGATGCAGCAATTGTCTGAGGCAGTGGTCTTGTAGGTCAGGCCAACGAACAGAGTCGCTATGTCGTCCAGAACCGACTGGGGCGCAAGCGAGTCACCTGACTGGCACGCTCCGCCCGTCCCGTCGAGGTAGTAACAGGTCCCATTAAACTCCACCTCATTCGCGTCACAACCGCAGCCAGCGGCCAGACCGCTGCTATCGGCGTCGACCACACCATCGCAGTCGGTATCCAAGCCGTTACAGACTTCGGCGAGCAGAGGGCTCTGTAGGGACTCGTTGTCGTCGCAGTCGCCACCGCAGATCGAGGCGCCATCCGTATCGAGGTCGGCATTCTCATCGGTGCTTGGATCGCAGTCGTTGTCGAAACCATCACAGATCTCGGCTGCCCCGGGAAAGATCACCGCATTACCGTCGTCGCAATCGTTACCACCGCATGAGGGGTCACCAGCGCCGTCCGAATCCGCATCGTCGCAGGGAGTAGGTGGACTGAAAGCCACCGCTGTTCCGTCCACAACAGAGGGCGAGAAGCAACTATTGAACTCGAGAAGGGGGAGGTTACTCTGGTTTCCACCTACGAGATCCTGGATGCCAATTGTCGCCGTGTTTCCGTTGTCGTCGTTGGTGCCGAAGACGGTGTCCAACCAGTGAAATTCGATGACTCCATCGGCGTTCAGATGCACCTGAAAGCT
>CAZEIY010000862.1:0-1688 GCA_964512375.1 uncultured Rickettsiales bacterium
ACAGCAGGTCCGTTCCCGCCCTGGCCGCATACTCCCACTCGGCTTCGGTCGGCAGGCGGTAGCCCTCGCAATCATAGGGTGAGCTAGAAGTGCTGGTAATGGTCACGCTGCTGCACTGCATGTCGTTCCCCGGCGTGTTTGTGCAGCCCGTCAGCGTGTAACACTCGGCAAGCCCTTCAGCGATGGACACAGCGTTGGCAAAGGCCAGCGCCTCCCACCAGTTGACCATCTCCACCGGGCAGGTCGCGCCCGTACTGTCCTCGGGGCAACTCGAGAAACTTGAAGGGTTCGGGCTGCCCGGCAGCACCGAACTCCATTGGCCCTGCGTAACCTCAGTCTCACTCATCCAGAAGTTGTTCGTCAGGGTTGCGCTGTGCTCCGGCGATTCATCGCTGTCGCACGACGACTGCCCCGCCGTGCAGCCCATGTCGAAGGTGCCGCCGCTTAGAACAATCATCGTGATGCCCTGGGCAACGATATCCACCGGAGCAGTGCTTGCACTATCGTCATCGTCGCCCGCGGAGTCGTCATCATCGCCCGACGTGTCGTCGTCGCCCGTGTCGTCGTCGCCGGACGTGTCGTCGTCGCCCGTGTCGTCGTCGCCGGACGTGTCGTCGTCGCCCACGGTGTCGTCATCGCCAACCGTATCGTCGTCATCACCAATGGTGTCGTCATCGCCCGAGGTGTCGTCGTCATCGTCGTCATCGGCCGCTGTCGGGGCGCCCTCGGCACAGAACTCGAGAGCAACGTCGCAGTGATACCCATCGGGACAGTGCTCATCGCCTGTGCAGGGAGCCTCTGTCCAGTCGGGTTCGTCCGCACAGGCAGCCATGAAAGTGGCAAGCAACAGCGCGGCCCCTAGCAGCCCAAAAGGTGGAGTGGGGCGTGAAGCAACCATCACCAGCGCCCTCCGATGCCGATGGCCAGGCCACCATCGCGGGTGGGGCCGACGCCAATGCTCAGCTTTGGCACCGGCTGTTGTCGTGACATCGAACCGCTCACGCTGACCTTCCGCTTGCTGGTAGCCAGGTGGACCCCGAATGACACCAACGACGCCGTGAGGCAGCCGATGGCAGCAGCGCCGAGGCCATTGGTTGCAGCAACCAGGGGCGCACGCTCGTCCAGGAGAGCCTGCCGCCCAGCAGCATCGTGTGACTCTGCCTTGAACGCCTGGTCGTTGCCCAAGACCTGAACGCCCTGGCTGATGCTCAAGGCTCCAAAGACTCCACTACCGACCAGAAAACCCACGCCGAGTACGGGAGCTGGGGGAGGAGGAGGGGTAGCTGAGCTGCCCCGCATAAGAAAGTTCAGTCTGCGACGGGCATCAGCGAGCATCCCTGCCGACTCAGTACGCTCGGCATCGCTCTTGATGAAGGCAGACAGGTCTGAGACAGCCTTGTCGTCGTAGCCCAGGCACTGAGCGAGCATGCCTCGCCAATACAGGATGTAGCTGACCTGTTCAGCTTCATAGGCTTCGCTGACCTGCTGCCAGACCGTGGCCACCTGGGTCACCGAC
This sequence comes from uncultured Rickettsiales bacterium, assembly GCA_964512375.1. Taxonomy (GTDB): domain Bacteria; phylum Myxococcota_A; class UBA796; order UBA9615; family UBA9615; genus UBA6601. Next base: position 1,517 of record CAZEIY010000862.1, read on the forward strand.
GCAGCGGCCTTGGTGACATTGAGGGTGCCGACATCGGAGCAATGCTCCTCGCGAGTCTGGTGGGCAGCCAGGGCTGCCTCGTCAGTCAGGCCTCCGGCAAGTGCGGGCCGGACTCCGAGCACTGCACCGAGTACCAAGAGGCTTGCCAAGATGTAGAGCTTCTCAGGCTTCA
>CAZEIY010000863.1:0-1688 GCA_964512375.1 uncultured Rickettsiales bacterium
GTCTTGACATAGCCTACGTTTGGATTGAGCCAGTCGACGCTGGGACCGCGAACCGTTTTGCTGGTCATGATGCTGACGGTGTCACCGTTCTGTAGCTCGTTGTGGAGCGCCACCAGCTTGCCGTTGACTTTCGCCCCGATGCATCGGTGTCCGACATCGGTGTGGATTCGGTAGGCGAAGTCGAGCGGTGTCGAGCCCGCCGGGAGCTCCTTGAGGTCTCCCTTGGGAGTGTAGACGAAAACCTGGTTCTGGAAAACGTCGGTCTTGAAGGACTCGACGAATTCCTCGGCACCACTCACATCTCTTTGCCAGTCCAAAAGCTGCCGCACCCACCTCATCTTCTCTTCGAAGCGGTCGTCAGATGCCTGGGGTTCCTTATAGAGCCAGTGGGCTGCGACGCCGTACTCCGACACCCTGTGCATCTCGTGGGTCCTGATCTGCACCTCTACCGGCGAGGCATCCTCGCACAGGACGGTGGTGTGCAGCGACTGATACAGGTTGTCCTTGGGGTTGGCAAGGTAGTCGTCAAACTGGCCCGGAAGTGGTCGCCACTTCGAGTGAACGGCACCCAGGGCGGCGTAGCAATCGCTGACCTCGTTGACCAGAACCCTGAGCGCGAACAGGTCATAGATCTCTCCGACCTCTTTATTCTGCGCGGCGTAGGCCTGGATCTTCTTATGGATGCTGTAGATATGCTTTGGGCGGCCGGTCACTTCTGCATTGATGCCAGCCGTGGTCAGCTCCCCTTCGAGAATCCCGATCACGTTCTGGATGTACTGCTCGCGCACCTCTCTCTTGGTACTCAACAGTCTTGATATCTCTTGATATGCCTTCGGATCGATGTGCTGAAAGGCCAGGTCCTCTAGCCTCCACTTCAGGTCCCATATCCCCAACCGATGCGCAAGGGGCGCGTATGTTTCCAGCGTCTCCCGAGCGATGATTGCCCTTCGGGCGGGCGGCAGGGCTTTGAGGGTGCGCATGTTGTGGAGCCGGTCCGCGAGCTTAATTAGGACAACCCGGATATCTTCAGCCATTGCGACGAGCATCTTGCGAACACTTGCCGCTCTGGCCAAGCTATCGTCCGAACCGTCGTTCTTCGACTCGAACTCTTCGGTCATCAGCTCGGTCTTGGTAAGCTTGGTGACTCCGTCCACCAGCTTGACGACCTCTTCGCCGAAGCGTTCTGCCAACTCAGAGGGAGAGACGTCGCAGTCCTCGATCACGTCATGGAGGATTGCTGCCGTCAGCGCGTTGGCATCGAGCCTGAGGTCTGCGAGAAATAGTGCGGTCTGCAGTGGATGCTCAATAAACGGCTCGCCGGACAGGCGCACCTGTCCGCTGTGCGCCTCTTCCGCGAAGCGGTAGGCGTCACTGATGATTTCGAGTCTATCTTCCGGGAGATACTCCCGGACTTTTGCTAGTAAAATATCTACCAAGATTCTCTCTGGACGCCTGTTTAGACGCTCTCTTCCAGTATAACCCTGCTCAAGAAGCTCACGCAATTTGCGTCGGCCCTGCCTGACTCTCCGCCGTGACAGATAAAGGGGTGGCCCGCAGACACGTCCCAACCTGCTCCCTCAAGCTGTGATCCTCGCGCTGCGCTCCGTCGGAATGACATACTCTTTGACCGCGACGCCGATTCTACGAGCCCGAATCCCGTCTCCATGGACGGAGCAAAGACACTTCCC
>CAZEIY010000864.1:0-1686 GCA_964512375.1 uncultured Rickettsiales bacterium
CGCACCGTGGCGCCGATAGAGATCTTCCAGGGCGGCCAGCAACGAGCCTCCCCGGCGTTTCTCACGCGAAGCGAACTCGGCAAGAATCAGGGCTGGGGCAGCACCGTCCTTGTCGCGCATATTCGGTGAAATCAGGAATCCGTGACTCTCTTCAGTGCCGATGAGCACGTCCTCTAGGACTCCGGTGACATCGCCACTTCGGCCGGTCGTCTCCAGATCTCGCATCACCCCAGCGATGTACTTGCACCCGACCAGAAGGTGACCGACAACCTGACCGGCGGCAGCTTCCACGACCCGCGAGAACAGCGACGTAGTCACCTCGGTCTTGATGCCAATCCGTCCGGGTGGTGCCCCCTCGAAGCGTGCCGCCGCCACCAGAGCTGAGAGCTCATTGCCAGTGATGAAGCGCCACTGTCCCGGCCCCTTTGAGGGATCAGGAACCATGCCGCCAATACGGTCGGCGTCGGGATCGGTCGCCAGGATCAGGTCGGCGTTCAACTCGACCGCAAGCTCCATCGCTTCAGTAAACGCCGAGGGGTACTCAGGGTTGGGTGCGCGAAAGCGGACGTTGGGGAACAAGCCATCGTGGCTGCGCTGGGAGGGGACATAATGGACCTGAAATCCAGCCCTCTCCAGCGACTCCCCGGCGTTCGTGTCACCCACGCCGTGCAGATGAGTGAACACGATCTTCGCACCACGCTCAGTACCTACCAGGACCTTGGCCACCTCGTTCAGATAGGCCTCGTGCGACTGCTCGCCGAGAAAGTGGACCCGGCCGCTTCCCACAGCCTCCTGCCACGACACGGACTGCACCGACTCGACCCGGTTGACATGTTCCACCATCTTCTCGTCGTCGGGGGGGACCTCCTGCGCGCCATGCTCGGTATAGAACTTGCCCCCGGTGTCATCTGGATGATTGTGCGATGCGGACACGTTCAGCCCACCGTTGGCACCCAGCCAACGGATCAGAAAGGACAGCTCTGGAGTAGCTAGAAAACGGCCCGAACCGGGCGTAAGCATGTGCACATCGACACCGTTGGCCACGTAAATCGCTGCAGCCTGGCGACTCAGATCTTCGGAGGTCATGCCCAGGAGAGGGTTCTCCACTCCCAGGGGAAAGGTGCCCCGCAGGTCCTTGTAGATGCGCACGTCTGCAGCAATCACTACTGACAGGTCGACGCTGGAGCCGAAACGCTCTCGGAGGAAGTCGATGTTGCCCTGAACAGAGGTGCTGAGAGCCCATGGGTTCATCCGGTTGGGACCCACCCCCACCGGTCCACGGCGTCCTCCTGTTCCGAAAGGCAAGACCCGGTAGAAAGAGTCCAACAAGGTGTCCCAGGCGCCCTGCTCGAGCAGAGCGACCAGCAAAGGCCGATAGTCCGCGAACCGGTCTTCGCTCAACCACAGGCTCAGGTTGGTCAAGGCTGTCTTCGCGTGCTCCGGACGGGGAGATAGTTTGCCCATTTCTTGCGCGGCCTGAGAAAGATCGTAGCTCATCAATGTTCCTTCCCATCCGCAGGCCCGCCTTTCAGACGCTGATCCTGCGGTACGCACTGCGGCCTCGCAGACTATCAGATGCGGTGCACGGCACCGCACTTGTGAAGCACCTGTCCATTGGTTAGGTTGCAGACGATGAACCTGTCACGCGTCCCCAGCCTTGTTGCCCCGCTCTTGGGCTGCTCTTTG
>CAZEIY010000865.1:0-1684 GCA_964512375.1 uncultured Rickettsiales bacterium
GCCGGTGTTGGCGAAGCCGCCGCCGTTGTCCACATAGGGCTGGCAGTCCAGGTAGGTGTCGCCGTCGTCATCTACTTCGGTGGCGGCCAGAGCTGCTCCGTCGCAGTTGGTGTCGACTCCGTCGCAGGCCTCTTCAGCGACGCCGGGATTGATTGCGGCTTCAGCGTCATTGCAGTCGGCCAAAGCACCATAGGTGGCGAGGCAGCCCGGATCGGTTTCGTCGAACGCACCGTCCAGGTCCACGTCGAAGGTCTCGTCCACGTCGCTGTCACAGTCATTGTCCTGGCCGTCGCAGGCCTCCTGGTTGTTCAGGAAGTTCAGTTGGTCCGCGTCGTCGCAATCACCCTGGCATTCCAGCTCTCCGTCCCCGTCGTTGTCCGTCTCCTCGCCAGTGACGCCGGGGTTGCCTGCGTCGTCCAAACCGTTGCAGTCGTTGTCCTGGCCGTCACACAGCTCGGTGTTCGCCGCATAGTTCTGGTCATCGCTGTCGTCGCAGTCACCCTGGCACTCCAGCTCTCCGTCCCCGTCGTTGTCCGTCTCCTCGTTAGTAACGCCGGGGTTTCCAGCATCGTCGAGGCCGTTGCAGTCGTTGTCCTGGCCGTCGCAGACTTCCGGATTCGCAGCGAAGTTGAGCGCATCGCTATCGTCGCAGTCTGACCCGTCGTAGTAGGCGCCCACTTCACCGTCGTCGTCTTCGTCGCCATCGTTCACAGCACAGACCGTCTGCTGCTCCTCGTCGGTAACGACCTGCTCCAGGGTCAGCGAGAAGCTGCCCGACAGGCTGACGCCGGCGCCGTCATCCACGGACAGGTAGCCCTCGACCGTCGTCTCGAGGGGCAGGCTGGTGAAGTTGCCAGAGACGGAACCAGTATCGAGCGTGGCCACATGCAGGTAGCCCGTGCTGGCCGTGTAGATCTGCTCGTATTGGTTGGCGACGCCGCTGCAGTCCATAAGCGCATAGCTGGTGCTGTTGGCTGCGTCCGCAGCGTCGTAATACCCAGTGCCGCAGACCTCGTCCTGGACAACGGTGACCTCGCACTCGAAGCCCGTCGAAGTAGTCGCCCCGAAGTTCAATGTGAAGGAGCGCACCTCTGGCGGGTCATCGGGGTCGTAGTCAAATGCAGCCTCGAGCGACCAATCAAGGCAACCGTCCAGAGTCGTGCTGCTGCCGTCGGGGAACTCCACGGTGAAGTTCGCAATGCATGCCCCTCCCGCGACGTCGGCGATGCCGTCGCAGTCCTGATCGATCCCGTCATCCCAGATCTCGGCCGCCCCCGGCGACACAGCTGCGTCGTTGTCGTTGCAGTCGTCACCGCCGGCGACCACGTCGACGTAGCCGTCCCCATCGGCGTCCGGTCCATCGACACCGTCGCAGTCCTGGTCGATGGCATCGATGGAGTTATCCGGCGCGTCTGGATAGATGCTGTTGTCCGCATCGTTGCAGTCGTCGGCGGTCAGCACACCGTCGCAGTCGGCATCGCCAGCGATTGCTCCCAGGCTGGCGCCAGTAGCTGCGGCGTCATCGCAGTCATCGGCGGTCAGGACGCCGTCACAGTCGCCGTCCTCTACCGTCGCGCCGAGATTGGCGTTGTTGTCATCGCAGTCATCGGCGGTCAGAACGCCGTCGCAGTCGCCGTCCTCTGCCGTCGCGCCGAGATTGGCGTCGTTGTCATCGCAGTCATCG
>CAZEIY010000866.1:0-1682 GCA_964512375.1 uncultured Rickettsiales bacterium
CCTCTGGCCGGGGACCGCGGCAACCTCCAACGGCCTGGTCTCGGCGAATCCCTGGATCTTCATCTGGGAGGATGAGCAGTGGTACGGCGCCACCTGGGAGTGGATGCGCCCCGGCCAGACCTGTAAGTCCACCAATTCCGTCGCAGGCCACCACATCAAGCGCTACCCATTCGATGTAGCATCGGGCTGGACCCCAAGTTCGGGTGTTACCTACTACTTCATGGTCAGTGGCCTGGCCCGTTTCTCGGAGCGAACGGTGGAGGAGCGGACGAACGTGTTCGAGTTGGCCTGGCCGTAGGCGCTGTACCATTGAGGGAGGTCGTCGTGAATTCCCGGTTCCTGCTGACCTTATGCCTTGCCTTTGTCTTGCTGGGGCTATCGACCGGCTGTGGAGGAACTGCCGACGACGACACGACGGGGACCCGGGCCTGGCGGTAGCATCTCGATGCTGATAGCCCCGCTCCACCGGGATCACACTTTGGGAAGCGAACTACCGTGACAGCATCCAGCACGCCAGAGCTGCCAACACTGTGCAGCACACCAGAATACGCTCCCATCTCGCCATGGCTTCAGGATAGCTGATGCCCGGAGACAGCCGAAAAGGACTCGGGTTGCTGGCACCCTTGATCGCCTGTGCCACGCTGGGGCTCGCCCCCTTCAGGCCCGAGCCCCACCTGCTGGGCAAGGTCCGTTGGGTGCTGGGTGGGGCAGCCGGGATGGGGCCCATGGATTGGTTTGATCTGCTGCTGCATGGCAGCCCGTGGGTCTGGCTCGTCCTGGCGGTCACGGCTCGACTGGCAGCCCATCGCCGTCGCTGACAGTGGCGTCTGCCATCGGCGCACTGGTTCGACAAGAGGCATCATGTTCACTCTGCCGAGCAGGGCCGGCCCCAGCCTTCCACAGCAGGCTGCCAGCATTCGTTCTCGGGGACTGAGGCCCATGGTGTTCCCTGCAAGGTTGACACTCCTTCTTAGTTCAGAACGTCCGACCCTTTGTCATGGTTTCATCATGGGGGCGCGCGTGCTGACCGACCCGGCGAGCCGCGCACTTCAGACAGGCGCTACTGCCGCAGCAGAAGCACCTTGATTGGCGCCTTATGCACGTCGCGTAGCACATCGACTGGCAGTAGCTGTGCGCGGAGGTTCGGCCCTCCCACATGCAGTTCGACGGTCCAGTGCTCGTGAGTCGGAATAGCTGCGTAGTTGTGCAACACCACCCCGCCACTTGAAGACATGGTCACAGGGCCCACAGCCAACGACGACGTACCAGCCCCTGCAGCCGGAACACCACTACGGTCCACGTCGATGACAAGGCGCCCGCCCACATCGGTGCGCACTACGGCAAGCTCCGTGCCCAGGTACACGGCCGCCACGCGGGCATCGGCCAGAGGACGTTCGACTTCGCCGAGCGCCGTCACGACTCCGCTGAGCTGATAGCTCTCCGAGATCGTCGGTCCCACCGACAAGCCGACGCCGCCACGCCGGTCCACCCAGCAGCCGCACAGGCCGCAAAGGGTCACGTACACCGTCACAGCCAGAATCCAAGGTCGTGGGCTTCGTCTAGGGCAATGCAAAACTCATGCTCCATTCGGCTTGTAGGCGGCGGGCTCGAGTGTGACCAAAGTCGGGGTGCTCCATACCCACACCCATCAAGAAAGAGACCAGGGACCCAAGACCGTCGAG
>CAZEIY010000867.1:0-1677 GCA_964512375.1 uncultured Rickettsiales bacterium
TCAACGAGGTCTCGTAGACCTGAGCCGGCAGCGCAGTGACCTTCTCGCCGCGGCCGGTACAGACGAGGTAGAAGACATTCAGAACCGCAGCTCCCAGCTCGTATGCCAGCTGCGCCATCGCCGGCAGTTCCGTGGCGTTGAAGGGCATGAGAGAGTGCTGGACCACAACCTGCAGGCCCCGATCCCGTGCGAGACGGACGGACTTGAGTGTCGCAGCGTGTGCCCCCTTTCGACCACGGAATCGGTCGTGTTTCTCTGCCACCACGCTATCGACCGAGACACTCAAGCCGGTGATCCCCGCTCGGCTCAGGGCATCGATCTCGGGCTCACCGAGCAGAATGCCGTTGGTACCCAGGACCGGGTATAGCCCGGCATCGGCAGCAGCCCTCGCGATCTGGGGGAGGTCAGAGCGGAGCAGCGGCTCACCGCCGGTCAGGATGAGCAGGCAGCCCGGTGCGAGCCTGGCCAACTGTCGAACCACATCCAGGCAGCGCTCGGTCGAGAACTCTTCGTCACCACCGTGCGACCGCACTACTGCGTCCAGGTAGCAGTGCGGACACTGCAGGTTGCAGCGACGGGTCAGGTTCCAACTGACAAGGGTCGGTGGCGGAGTAGCGGCGGACATGACTCCTGTCAGAGCAGGTTCCGTGCCAACCGGACCCGTACAGCATTCTCGGATCAGGACTGGTCAGAAACTGACCGGGCAGCGATCAAACATGTGACCACGCCCCTGGGGGGCCGCTCAGAAGGTGAAGTTGAAGTCCGTCCGGATCCGGGTTGCCCAGGGGTCATCCGGGTTCGCGAGGTCCTGCTCCGTCACAACCCAGACGTGAAGGCCGAACCAGTTGGTGGCCTTCAACTTCACACCACCTATCAGCCCCTGGTAGGGGAGCCCCGACTGGTGGTCGTCCTGCATCCAGGGACTGAAGAGTGCGGCCTGCGGAACCCGGTGAAAATCGATATAGGGAGTCAGCCTGCTCCCCGTCGCCCCAAGGTCGATGGGGACAGCAACCCCGACGCCAAAGCCGAAGTTGTCGCTCGAGGCGAGGGCATTGACGAAGGCCTGCCCACCGATCTGAACGCTGAAACCCGGCCCCTTCACCTTCAGACCGACCACCGCATCAACCACCGCAAATTCCTCGACAAAGGCATCGGCTATGCCATCACCATCGGTGTCCTCGAGGGCGTTGCCCTGGTTCTCGTCGATCCAGGCCTGCGCTCCAGCCGGGGTGCTCTCGGGCAGGTAATAGGCGCCCGCAGCCACGGTGAAGGCCACCGCTTCGCCGAACGCGAAGTCGAAGGACGTCTGGCCCGACACCACTACTCCGTCTTCGACATCGCCGCCGTTCTCAGCAAAGACATAGGCCGCCCCAAGGAGCTTCCACGAGTCGAGAACCTTGCCCACCGGCACATTGCCCGCGACGACAAAGCCAGTTGGGTTGACGTCACCGTCCCACAGCGTCTCACTGTAGACAGGTCGCTTGGCGAACGGGTGACCAAACTTGCCAGCCATCAGGTAGCTGCCGCCGAGGGGCGCTGGTGTCCACTTCACGTAGGCCTTGTCCAGGCTGAAGCTCCACTTGCCGAAGCCATCGGAGAAGGTCTGGTGGGGGGAGTTGGCATCTGCAGCGTTGCCCGTCGCGAGCCGCACACCGAGCTCGACCTGGTCTGCCAGGA
>CAZEIY010000868.1:0-368 GCA_964512375.1 uncultured Rickettsiales bacterium
AAAGTCCTGGCCATCTCTGATGGCGTATCCCAGCCCCCAATGTTTTTGACCGAGGGCGTAGGTCAGTTCCGCCTCAATGAGGTCAGGATGGCTGCCTACAACATGGTTTGGTTCGCGTTCAAGAACCAGCCAACTGGTGTCCTCGTCCGACCCGTATCTCTGAAAGCCCATGAGCCCCACTAGCATTTGGCCTTCTTTGAGGGATAGTGCTTTCAACCCGAATTCAGAGCATGGAGCAATCCATTCGTCGGCATCGCCATGCATCCCGGTCATCGACCTCCCTCAGATTCTTCGCAGGGCTCAGAATCGTCCATGCCGGTTGCCTCCGGCACCATAAAAGATGAAAATCGCGGCGCGTCACCACCGGA
>CAZEIY010000868.1:378-1677 GCA_964512375.1 uncultured Rickettsiales bacterium
CCTGTTTTTGCAGCAATCCGACATGTCCCGTTGCACGGGACACCATGAATGATGAAAAGGACCGGAGTCTTACCCATGCCCCCTTTGGTGGAAGGTTGGGAAGGGAGAAAGCCAGCCCTCGGACACCCCATTTTCAGAGGAATGACAGCAGATTGGGGGCATCTCGCGAAGGGTTTTCAACACGAGGTTCGGACACGATATCTTGGACATCTGACGCTTTTCGCTCTTCAAGCACATGGCTGCAGAGCATGGCCTGAGGTTTAGCCAAAGAGGTCGAGCTAAGTGGCTCCAGGCCTCGGAATGTCAACGGTCGCCTGCGATTCCATGAACACCCAACGCACTGTTGTGTTGGTGCCGCCGAGCTCTACACGGTCGAAGTTGCTTAGGCGTCTGGGCTCCACTCCAACGTTCTCGCCGTTGACGTATGTCCCGTTGCGGCTGCCGAGGTCCGCCAACCAGTAGCCCTCCGGGTCCCCCCTGATAACCGCATGTTGGCGAGATACACCGGGTTGGTCGAGTACGATGTCGTTCAAAGGCGCTCGACCGATGATGAGCATGCCCGCACGGAGGTCGATGGAGCTTCCCTCGTCAGGTCCGCCCCGCACCAGGAGTATAGCCTCTTGAGCCGAAGCCATGGCAGCCTCGAAAAGACGCCGCTTTGGCAATACAAGCCGGGATTTCGCTACCTGGCTATCTTAGGAATCAGGTTGGTCCCATGTCAACGGTGATGGTACCCACTATGTATAGATTCAAGCGTCTACATCACGGCTGCCTGCGTAGCATGGCATCGGACTGGTACCAAGTATTCGGGGAAATCCGGCCGTGTTCGGTCTTGGCCCAAGTCGCAAATCCCTGTAGGATTGTGCCTGGTCAGATGAAACGCTAGATGGACCTGACTGTAAGGATGACTCTCTTCTCAACAGCCGCCCGACTCTTGACTTCTACCCGGCCGCCGCTCCGGCGAATACCGTGAGTAGTTGGCGGTTGGTCGGCGCACTTCCTCTGTTGGTCCTGTCGCTAGCGGCTGCGCTCGCCTGCAGTCCGAACGCGCCGCCGCTTGTCTTCACGTCTAACCGAGACGGCAACCTCGATCTTTACAAAGTGGACCCCGAAGGTCTCGAAGAGGAAAACATCACCAAGAGCCAGATGGATGAGTACGCGCCAGCAGTCTCGCCCAACGGCAGGCTGGTCGCTTTCCAATCAGGCTCAGGCGCAGACGTCGCGATAGAGGTCATTGGGCTGGACGGCTCGGGCCGCACCCGTGTAACCACCGGCCCCGGCTTGCACCGAAGCCATCGG
>CAZEIY010000869.1:0-1672 GCA_964512375.1 uncultured Rickettsiales bacterium
ATATCCCCCTTACCCAGGGACGTATACGCCCGCTCAAGCACGACCTGACGGTAGAGCTGCTCAGCGTATTTCCGCTCAGGATGCGCTTTCTTGACGAAGCTGGCCCAGGTAGTGGCAAATTGGTAGCTGAGATACTCGTTGTTTTCGTGGAGTGCAGTTCGAACGGTCAAAAGTGCGAGCGCCTTGCGCCGGTCGAGAGTCTTATTGGACTTATAGAGCTCGAAGATCGCCTTACGCACCTCCTCCTCTGTCTCGGGGTTGAGGTCGAGCAACGCGCGCTCGACTCCGAGCAAGAAAGCCAGGTTGGAGCCCTCGACGGTACCCTGAAGATGCTCTTCGATTCGCTGAATGCCCTCGGTGTCGCCCCCGCCCCGAAACAGCTCGAAGATGTACTGTTCTGCGAAGACGAGCTGATCTAGCTCTGAGAGAGCCGGATGTTCGGCGAGCACCTGGTAGACTTTGAGCAGCTCGTCACGTCGATTGGTTGGCCCATAGGCTGATTTGGCGCGCTGGGCGAAAAGCGTAAGCACAAGCGCGTCGTCTACCTTTTCCAGATCGACCTGGCTGAGGTCCTCCAGAGCCTGGCCCTTCTCCCCAATGAGATCAAAGATCTCGCTCTTGATGGCCAGCACAAGGGCCGACACCGTGGTGTCATCACTGCCAGCAATTTGGGTCAAGCGAGTCATTCGCACGCGCTGAGCGCCGACGAAGCGTTCGCTCAGCATACCATTCGTCAGCGCCACCTCCTCGCGCCGTACTCCGGTCAGCTCCATCATAGCCTTCGCCCACAAACCCTCTGTTGAGCTGGGTTTGACGAGGGCGAGCACCTTCGCGGCGTAGAACTCAGCCGATTCGTACTCACTCAGGTCCAGGTGGAACTTGCACATCTCGCGAAGTACAGCCACACGCTGCTTGCTCCGGGTCTCCAGATGGAGCAAGCGCCCGGCAAGGAGGAGCTTTGTCCAGTGGTTTCGCGCGACGTGGATTTCGCCCTCCAGTCGGGGGATGTCCCACTCCGGGGGGACGCTCCCGGCCAGGGGCAGCGAATAGATGTCCAGGGAGCCCTGATGGCTACACGTCATAAGCAGACGGTCTTTCGTGGGCACGGGATATTGGCAGTTCCAGCTACTGTTGGTCAGCTGTTCGGGGATCGTATTGCCGACCGGTGTCTTACTCGCTTTGTCAAACGCGACCCGGAAGAGCACGCTGTGGTCATTGCCGTCGATGACCCCGTCGAAGTTGGTGTCATTGAAGAACTGCGAGAAATAGAGGTGCTTCCCATTGGCGGAGAAACTCGGAAAAGCGGTGAATCCGGGCAGATCGGGCACGTAACGAACCTCGCGGTCGGGATCGGAGAGTCGCCGAAATGAGAACCCATTGCCCACCTTCATCGAGAAATTGACCCCGACGTTCTTCGAACCCCGTTCGATCGGAACGTACGCCAACCACTCGCCGTCGAAGGAGAGTGCGGGGTTGACCATATTGCGATCGAGCAGCACGCTGGGAGAGCCTTCGTCAATCGGGATGCGAACAAACTGCATGTCTGCGTGCATGCCGGCACGGGTGAGGACGCCGACGTGCTTGGAGTCGGGGAACCACACGATCTGGAGCTCGGCGGTGTTGATGTCGGTCAGGCAGCGCCGTTCCCGGGTCTCGAGATCGAGAATGCAGG
>CAZEIY010000870.1:0-1670 GCA_964512375.1 uncultured Rickettsiales bacterium
ACTACATGTGCGATGTCACCAACGGCGGCTCAGGTGCCGCCCAGTTCGGCTTCTGTTACACGGACTTCCTCAACAGCCCCAACAGCAACGAGCACGGCGACTCGATCGTTGCCATCGCCTTCGGAACCACCTTCGGCTCGGACAGTTGGTCCGGCGGCTTCTCTGCGGAGTGCGGCGACATGGGCACGGGATACCTCGCCAACAGCGGTACCTTCAGCATCTGGGTCAGGTAGAGCTACCTGTACGCTGCCGGGCAGGGCCGACCCTCGAGCCCGGTGACTTCCTCCGAAGCGGGTTGCAACGCTCTACTGGGAGCACGTGACCTGGTCTTGAGCGTCCGGAGTACAGCCCATCGGCAGGGTCGTGAAGGCATCGACCGTGCCGGTGATGTGGGCGTAGCCCCAGCCTATGCCGGCCATCAGTGTGCCCTGTAGTTGGGCCCCCAGCAGGTCGGCGAAGAACAGCTCCGCCCCAGCCAGGTCAGCCCCGCGAAGATCCCAGGAGTTGAGTTCGGGATAGGCGAGGTTGCCCTCGTTGAGGTCGGCGCCGGACAGGTCGGCGCAGTGGCCCTGTTGGGTCTCTCGGATGTAGGGAACAGCGCCGGGATTCAGGCCGACCTGTCCGTTGCCGTCGACACACTGGCCGGTGACACCGTCGTAGCTGTAGCCGGCCGCGTACTCCGGCTCCCAGCAGCTCACAGACAGGCCGCTGTGGACGTCGTAGTCCATGGTGCCCTGCCACAGTCCCGGCGCCCCACCCGGCGGTCGTGTCACCGACAGGCTGCCGCCCGTGAAAGTCAGCGTCACCGCCTCGTCGTCCACGGTCCCGGCGCCCTGGAGGTCCAACTCGACCGGCGTGAAGCTCCCCGAGAGCTGGTCCCCAGGGTGGGATTCGTCCAGGACCAGGGCCAACTCCCAGGGGGACCCTCCGTCGGAGACCTCGAGCCGGTAGCTCAGGTAGGGGCTGCCGGTCTCGGTGAAGGCCGCCGAGGCGCAACGGAGCCGCAGGGCAAGATCCCCTGCGCTGTCGTCGTCGCCTGCGGTGTCGTCATCGCCCGCGGTGTCGTCATCACCCGCTGTGTCGTCATCACCCGCAGTGTCGTCATCACCCGCGGTGTCGTCATCACCCGCTGTGTCGTCATCCCCGACATCACAGCCCGTGACAAACAGCAGGCAAAGGGCGAACAAGGACAACAGCAGACTTCGACTCATGACCACATCCAGACAGCAAGCCTAGCGCAGAAGGCGCGGTACTACCGGAGGCTGGTGTAGGGCTGCAGGGTCAAGGGACCGTCCTCGAGAGACGAAAGCCGAGGAAGTTGAAGCGGTTGACGGGGCCGATGATGCCGCGAAAGGCGACCCGCGAGCAGCCGGCGTCGTAGTCCCAGCCGCCGCCACGGGAAACCCGGTAGGCGCCACTGCTAGAGCCCTCGGGGTCAATGCTGGGGCTGCTGCTGTAGTAGCCGCTGTCGTGCCAGTCCCAGGTCAACTCCCAGACATTGCCAGACATGTCGTAGAGCCCCCAGGTGTTGGGGTCCTTCGTGGCGACGGGGTGGGTCGTTTCCCCGCTGTTGCCGTCGTACCAAGCCACGTCACCCACCGTGTCGCTCCCGGCGTACAGCAGGTCCGTCCCCGCCCTGGCCGCGTACTCCCACTCCGCTTCAGTCGGCA
>CAZEIY010000871.1:0-1668 GCA_964512375.1 uncultured Rickettsiales bacterium
GAGTACCTCGAGGTGGGCTGTGAGTTGGCGGCGCGCAGCGAGGACCGCATCCTACAGGGACGTCTGCTGAACAATCTGGGGGTGAACTACACTCACATGGGTCAACTGGATGAAGCCATGCGCTGCTACAGCGAGGCGCTGGAGATCCGTAAGGGTATCGACTACCTGCGCGGCATCTCAGTCAACCAGCACAACATCGGTGATCTGCACTTCCGAATGGGCAACTACGTAGAGGCTCAGCGCTATTTCTCCGAGAGCCTTGAGTCTGCGCAGGCGCAGCGTTGGCGGGTGGGTGAGGCGATGAATCTCGTCTATCTGGGCTACTTCATGGTGCTCGATGGCGAGGTGGCAGAGGGCGAGGAAATGCTCGATAGAGGTATCGACATGGCATTGAGCTCGGGTTCCGTTGAGGCGGCTGCTCAGGGCAAGATCCTGCAGGCCAACCTGCTCAGTGGACGCGGTGAGGAAGAAGGCGCCGCGGCGCTGCTCGATGAGGTGCGTGACCTGGGCGCTGAGTTTCTGGTCAGCCTTCCCGGTCCCCTGGCGTGAAGCGCAGCAACTCGACATCGCCGTCAAAGCCCTTCATCGTCGCGGTCATCTCCTGCCACTGCCAACCGGCGTCGATGAGTGACTGAGCGTTGCTGGTGGCCGCTGCGTGCGGCTTTGAGATGATGATGTCGCCGCCCGTGCTTTTGGACTCTGTACGAGCAGCGAGGTTGATGGTGGAGCCGAAGTAATCGAGGCGACCGTTGGCGGTGATGGTGATGGCTGGTCCGGTGTGAATGCCCATCTTCAGGCGTACCGGGTGACTGTGTCCGGCCTCCTTCATGGCGCCGTCAATTTGTTGTTGCATGTCCAGCGCCGCTCGCTGAGCATCCTGCGGTCGTGAGAACGCCGCCATTACAGCATCGCCAATCGTCTTGACCAGCGCCCCCCGGTGCTTAGTGAGGATGCTCTTGAGCAGATCGAAGTGGTCCCAGACGAGCGAGAATGCGTCGGTGTCGCCGAGGCTCTCGTACATGGCGGTACTACCGACCAGGTCCGTGAACAGGATAGTGACGCTGCCAACTCCCAGGCTGACGCCGGGGGAGAGCAGTTGTCCGGTGTGAAGCTCTCGGAATGTCTGCAGTGAGATGACATCGGCAGCGACAAGGGAATCCGAAGGCCAGTCGCTGTCCTCCAGGTGCAGCACAACGGGTAGTTCGCTGTCGTTGTGGATCGTCAGCGGGAGCTTTCCGAGCGTTGAAGGCCACTGGACCCGGCGGTCGCGTAGTCCTTCTTTCAGGTGCAGAGTCAGGCCTCCCTGGAGATCATCGAGCAAGGGAAACTCGCTGAAAGAACCTGCCCTGTAGGTGATCTCGAGAACCTGCTCCCCCTGGACACCTTCGCCTCGGAACCGGTAGGTGCCCTTCTCCAGCTGCAGGTGGGTCTGTAGGCTCTCGCCGGGCAAGAGGCGTTGTTGCAGGATCAGATGCGGTGTCGAGGCAGGCCCCCCTTTGCAGTAGGGTGCATCGATGACTTCGCGCACCTGAGGGTGGGGCTGAAAGACCAGCTCGAGAGAAGAACTGAGGTCGACTTCGAAATCGAGGTCACACGATGGGCAGTATCCTTCCGACACGACTTCGCTCAGATCCGTCGCGCCGAGTGGACCGCTGCGGCAGTGGGGAC
>CAZEIY010000872.1:0-1668 GCA_964512375.1 uncultured Rickettsiales bacterium
CAGGTCATTCCCAGAGACAGTGTTGGCTCCTCACAAGCCTACGACGTCATCAACGTTCGGGCAGCACAAGGAGAGCGGACTCTAGCCTCCACTGCCGTGATGACGATGGTCGAGTACGAGGAGCACGGACCGGTTGCGTCTTATCTGATGGACAGCGCCTGGGACAGCCAGACGCTAATCGGAGACTTCCTCTTTTATGTGAGCCATCGTGGACTTGATCGACTTCGCTCGAGCGAAGGAGGGCACATGATGGCGAAGGAGGAGAAGCGAGATCTCCAGGACCGTGCGGACGAGACCTGGATTGTCGATCTTCCTTCAGACCACATCCAACTCGATCTGACCCGTCATGATGCGACGAGAGATTCAAGCGGGGGCTTGACCGGCAGCCAAGGGCGACCGTTCAACTCCGCTGGCATGCACCTCGTCAGCAAGGGTGCTACGCCGCCCACTGGTGTAGGCATCTGCGGCGGGGATGGCCGTAGCTACTACGAGGCGCTTTGTGAGGTGGTGAAAGGAGCCGATGCCAGCACATTCGAGAAGTTTGGAAAGAAAGTGGGCGAGGTTTTCGAAGTCAAGGCTCCTGAATCCATCAGCGCGTGTGGCGGAGCGGCACGCATTCATGTCGATGGACTCGGTCATCGCTGGATCTTCCCCACCGAAGATGGCCACTACACCTGGGCTGCGCTGGAGGCGAAGCTGAAATCCACATCCCACCGGGATGACTGGAATGCGTTGCGGGATGGCTTTCTGGAGAATGCCACCGACCAGGAGCGCAAGCTGGTTGCCGAGCATTTCCGCGAAGTAGATGACGAGTCCCTGCAAGCTGAGGTAGCCGGGTTCTTCGAGTGATTTTCCGACCTGCCGGATGACACCGCAATCCAAACGTCGCTACTTGGTCGATCCCGCATGGCCCATGCGAGAGGGACTGCTTCAACCTATCGATTGGTCGTGCGTACCCCGCTCGGACCTGGCTGCGAAAATCGTGGAATGTCTTCGAGGTTGCCCTGTCGAGAACGCCAGCCTTCTGCTTCGCGGCAGCATCCTGGAACAGGCTCGGCCCCATCCAGGTGCGGATGTGGACATCATGATCTTGACTGAGGATCGCCGGAAGGCCTCAGCGGACCTGTCGGCCCTGAGTGCTTTTGGTCGACCTGTGGACGCGATCCTGGTTGAGCATGGCAGCCGAGCTCCGGATCCTGTGCTGTGGGCTGCCGCATGCACGCGGGCCCTTTACGTGGCAGGCACGCCGCACCGAAGTCGGCCCATTACCTTGAACCGGCAGTTGCTGGTGGATCATTGGCTGAAATACGGCGCCTTCTCACTACCTTCCATTTTGCGGAGCCAAGGACTGCGCAGGCTTGCCGAGGTCAAGCAAGTGATTCGATCCATCGGTCTTGTACATGGACTTGAACGGCAGCGGTTTTCTCGCGATCTTCAGACCTGCCTGGACTGGTCGGCAGAGGAAGCCCCCGCTTTGGCTGAAGAAGCTACGATGCTGTTCGATACAGTTCAACACGACCCATCTCCAGACTTCGACATTTCCGCCATACAGGGTTGGCTAAGGCTTCACTTCTACGAGCGAATCGAGTCCTGCACCCCCACCTTCCCCGGTCCGTGAAGCTCCAGGAAATCAGAGCTGGAAAAGGAAAATCCTAGCAATAAACCTCC
>CAZEIY010000873.1:0-1667 GCA_964512375.1 uncultured Rickettsiales bacterium
TGACCTTATCCATACTGCTCTGGTGCGAGCACCTGATGGCCCGCAGCTCATTAGCACCCGGGGCAAACCTGGATCTGGTCGTTGTGCCCCTACTTGTGCACTCCGCGTTCGTGGTCGGTTTGCTCGGCATCGGCCTGGCTCTCTCTTTCTTGCGGCGCCTGAGCTGGTTCGTTGGGGGGCTCGGCCTGATTGGCCTGTCCCTGCTCTCGACAGAGATCCCTGAACTGGAACCTCTGCTGCCTATGGAGTTACTCGACCTTGAACTCCTCGGTCGCCAACTCATAGTGCCCTGGTCTTCCATGGTGGTGTGGGTACTGGTCGGGGTCGCTGGCTTTTTTGTGACAGAAAGGATCTGGGCAGGTGCAGGTCGGAGGATGCTGGCCCGGCTGAAGGGTGGCAAGAAGTCACTCATCGGTCGCGCCTTGTTAGGAACGGCAGGGATCGCCTCCCTATTGGTCTGGTGTGTACTCTTTGTCTTTCTCTATCAGCTGGGCGATCGTCCAAAGCCCAAGGACTCGGTCGGCCGCGATGAGGAACGGGTGGCAAAGGCCGGCTTCAACCGCTGGGGTTCGGCTGTACTACTAACCAAGCGATTCACCATCACAACCGATGCCGACCGTCTGGAAAAAGCCGCCAGCCTGGCAGCTGATGCCGACGCTATTCATGATCAGGTCGCCGGCTGGCTCGGCGCCTCGCCCTATGAGACGCGACTCAAGGTGGATGCCCTGAAACTCAACCGAGGCCACAACCATCTTGGCCTACACATGAAGGAAGGAATCGAGTTAGACCTCGGCAATCTCGACGAGGAACGGGTACGCGAGGTCTTTGCCCACGAAGTCGCACACGCCATGATCGAGCGGCGTTCTGGCGGAAAGCTCAGCCAGCACAGGCAGCTTAGTCGCTGGTTTCATGAGGGCCTCGCGAAGTGGATTGAGCTGCGCTTCGCCGGTCAAGTCCTGGAGGAGTCTCCCGTAGTTCAAGCAGCTACCTGCAGCTATGACCTGCGCTCCCTCGAGTTTGTAGATCTTGTTAAGAACAAAACGCTCGTCGCGACCCGCGACCAGGACCTGGTCTATGGGCTTGGTGCCCTATGGATGGATCAGTTAGTGGCAGCCTATGGCGAGGAAGCCCCCGGTGAGGTGCTAGGGGCCCTGGCTCGGGACAACTCGCCCACCAAAGTTGGTCCTCGTAGCCTGTGGGAGGATGCACTGCAGCGCTCAGGCTATGACATAGAAGAGGTGCTCGAACGCTGGGAAAGCCGGCTAGAGGCCCTGGCAAGCAAGTGCCCTGAGCTACCGTCACTGACCCCAACCCTGGAAAGGGATGGCAGGACCCTGGTGGCTACCCTTGAACCTGGAGATGGACTGCCCCGGCGCTGTCGGCTCCGCACGAAAAAAGACGCACCCCCCGAGAAATGGCGTAATCGCAAGCCCAAAGACGGTGTCTGCCGTTGGAAGAAATTACCGAAAAGAGCGGTTGAAGTTCAGATCCAGGTCGTCGCACTGCTCGACGGGAGCCCGATCAGCGGTCATTGGCAAACTGTGCCGATGAAATAGCCTGATGCCTTCTACCTCAGCAGAGTTAACATAACGCCTCTTATCGGACCTATACGCCGGTGAGGTGACTGACAGGATCGAGACCGAGTACCGCAGTCCGGTCGGTAATGC
>CAZEIY010000874.1:0-1659 GCA_964512375.1 uncultured Rickettsiales bacterium
ACCCAGCGCTGCTGCCTCTTTCATGGCGTATGCGTCGAGTTCTTCTTTTTCCTTGTCGCTGAGAGCGTCGTAGCCCTCGAGTTCGTCGGTGAGTGTGGCGAGCTTCATGGCGATATCTCCTGCTGGGGGATCACATTGAGTCGGCTGGGGCCGTTGGAAGGGGAGGGGGGTGGCACGGGGGGGCGCATCTGCTGCATTCGCGCCTGGATCGTGGCTTTCAATTGCTCGAAGCGCTCGCGCTGCTGTTCTAGCTTCTCGCCTTCGAGTTCCAGGCTGTAGGCGAAGGTCTTGGTGCGGATGACGATGGAGCCGCCAGGCTTGTTGGCGTCGATGTCGTGCATGATCAGTCGCGGCGTGCGCCCGGCTTTCATGATCTCGTCTACGAGTCCGTAGCTAGGCGCATCGTGACCACACTTGAAGCTGCTCAGGTCGAGCACGACAATGTTGGGGTGACGGGCCGCAAAGCGTGCCGCCCAGACCTTTTGCACCGAGTTGCTCGAGTAGTTCTCAGGCCACACATCACGCAGGTCAAACACGTCTTCGATGAGTTCTGAATCCACGTCATCCTGCATGTACCTGCTTAGCCACTGGGCATCCTTGGGGATGGAGCGCATCGACAGAATCGGGTAGCCCAGAGCCTGCAGTTCGTCGGGAATGCCGTGGTGCAGGCCGGGATCCTGGTGATAAGGGCGGCCGAGGACCAGTACGCCGAGCTTGTTGTTCGCTTCGAGCTCCTCAATTACCTCGCGGCCTCGGTCCTGGACCGTCTGTTCCCATCCTTCGAGTGCCTTCCAGGCTTCCTTTATGGCGTGGTCGTGCTCATCTCGGGTGACCCTCAGGCGCTCACCCCAGCTGTTCCACATCTGGTCGTTGAACAGGCGGCGTTCGGTAAGAATGCAGGCTGTGTCGATGTACTCGATGCCCGCGCGGGCGAAGAAGTCGACCTCCTTGGTGAAAGCAGCCTTGATGACCTTGGGAGTACCCGCGACGATGGGGCAGCTGGCCGAGTCCATGACGTGGCTCACCCAGGTGGGCACGTGGGTCAGGCCGGGGAAGAAGATGTAGTTCAGCGGGCCGGTGCGACGCCCCTCATGCTTGTCGAAGATGAGGTCGTGAATGTGCGCCTGGACGACCTTGCTCGGGTAGCAGGGGTCGACTGATCCGTACTTGCCACCTTCTGTGAACATCTCCTCGGAGCTCTCGACGCTCCAGATGAGGTTGTTCTTGGAAATGCCCAAGGCCTCGAAGTAGGTGCGCCACATGGGTGCGGTGCTGTACATGTTGAGCACGCGAGGCATGCCGATCTTGATGCCCTTGCGGAAGGCTGCATCGGCGGGAGACGAGCGCTCAAAGCCACGCGAAACAAGGCGCCGCTTGACCCGTCCGAGGAGCCCCTTCTTCACTTCATTGCTCCGAACCGGGGTGCCCGCCGCAGGGGTTGCCTGCGGCTTGTACCAGTGCTTGAAGGCGAGATCGGTCTCGAACTCGACCAGGTTGGGGAACTGAGCGCGCAGTTCCTTCTTCTCCTGGTGCAGGACCTTGAGTGCGTCCTTGCTCTCGACAGTGCCCTTCTCGCAGGAGAAGCCGCTGATGTAGCGAGAGGTCGCGCCATCGGGAGTGATCGTGTCGATAAACGTGCGGCTGCACTCGTTCGGGCAG
>CAZEIY010000875.1:0-1653 GCA_964512375.1 uncultured Rickettsiales bacterium
AGGCAGAGCCTCTCTTCAAGTGTAATTCGACCGTGGTTGCGTCTGAGGCATGGAGATGTCCTCCGGCGGCTCTGGCCACTCCCCGAAGCAGGGCCGCTCCGAGGGTGGGGTTGTCGCCTGGGGAGCGTCTCAATTCGGTCAATCCGGAGAGCGATGGTCGACTTGCATGGCGGACCCCCACCTCGCTCAGCCCCGACATCTTCAGCACCACCCAGTCCGAGTCGTTCTTCGCTTCGACCGTGATGGACTCTGGGGCAGCAAGCTCAACGGTCTTCTTGAACTGCTCCATGTCGATGAGGACTTGGGGAGGGTCTGCAGGAAGACGAGCACCAAGGACACTCTTGAGGAGGGTAGCTGTGCTGACGGACGGAGGCCGGTCATGGGAGAAGGCGCCCTTCTCAGCAGTAGAAATAAGCTCCTGCAGGGCCGCGAGGCTGCGGTCGAGGTGGGTCGAGTCGAGTCTCCCATCCATTGCCGCGACCTCAACCCAGCCTTGTGCTACGCCCAGTTCACCTCGTAGATCGTGCAGAAGCACGCTGAAAATGAGCTCTCCAATCAGTGCGTCGGCACAAAACGCGGTGGGTGAATCTGTGCTTGCCGGGACGTTTGACACTGCTTCTATCAGCCTCCATGCGCCGGTGCCGTTGGAACGACGGCGGCCTGATTGCGCTTTACCGTTGATTCGATCAACGGTTCGCAGCAAGACCGACATTGTCGGCGAGGTACTCATGTCTGGCAATACTCGGAACGGTAATGGCTTTCTACTCGCTACCTTGTGTCCTGTTCTTCAGAACAAAAAGCTGCTTCGAGGCAGACCGTGCCACATTGACCAGCGGGGCCCCCGCGCTGGGGGGCAGCGCCTGGGCAAGGCCGCTTTCTTCGCTTGGTGATTGCAGCCTTGGTAGGCTCTCAGTTACGTCCTCGCTTTGTGGGAGGTGCCATGTCCAACTTGCCGAGTTCTGTATGTGTCGTCCTTCTTGCCTGTTTGCTCTCCTGGGTGGGTGCATGCACCACGGATGTCTCGATCACCGCAGTAGCGCGCTGTGACGCGGTAGCCCAGGCCGGTGAGAGTCCAGTGGACTCGCTCTTTGACGCGGATGGCGACGGCTTCTTCGATGCCGCCAATCCCGACTGTGCTGAGACCTATGCTGAGGAGTTCCTGGACTGCGATGACGGGGACGCTGACGTCAATCCAGGTGCCGCCGAGCTTGAGTGCAACGGTATCGACGACGACTGTGACCTCGAGACCTCAGACGGCTACGACGCTGACATGGACGGGGTGCTCGCTTGTGATGACTGTGACGACTAGGACGCCGCCAACTATCCGGGCAATGCAGAGATTTGCGATGGTCTCGACAACGACTGTGACGGTGCGATCGAGGTGGATGGTGCAGATGAAGATGGCGATGGCTGGCGGATCTGCGCGGGTGACTGTGACGACACGAGAGCGGATGCCCATGAAGGTGCGCTCGAATTGTGCAATGGGCTGGACGAGGACTGCAACGGTCTGACCGACTTCGACGCTGAGGGCGAGGTGGATGGGGGTCTTGATGGCTCGCTGTCGTGCGACGACTGCGATGATCAGGACGCTGAAAACTTTCCCGGTAACACCGAAGTCTGCGACGGCGCTGACAACGACTGCAACGGTCAGGC
>CAZEIY010000876.1:0-1653 GCA_964512375.1 uncultured Rickettsiales bacterium
TTCGAACCGGCCCCTTTGGCGGCACCTAGAATGTTGTCGCGAACAGACTGCCAGTCGATGACTTCGACTTTCGTGGGACCTTCCTCCGCGGCGAGAATCAGCGTCGTAAAGCCACCTCGACTCCCAGATCCGCTGCGCTCGAGAACGGTGACCGCTTCATCATCGCGGGCGACCTTCCAGTCGGGTACCTTCAGATCAGCACCTCCATGACCCTTGAGGCTCAGACTCGTGGACAAGGCAGGCAGCGGATCGCTCCACGCTGCGGGAGCGCAGACCAGCAGTGCGAACAACGCGATGGGGATAAGATGGTACGCAAGAGGTTTCACAGAGGCTGCTCCTGGTAAGAGGCGCCATGGGCCCCACGGGTATCCCACGCAAGCTAACTGAGGATCAACCGCGCAGAATGGTTGAAGTCGAGCCGACGGCCCTCTACCATTTGCGCGTTCAACACAATGGCTGGAGCAAAGAGATGTCTATTCTCGTCATACGGGAAGGCTACAATTCGGGAGCAACGTTCCGACTGGGCAAGCGTAGCCTGACCATCGGGCGAGACGCAGGAAATCTCATCCAGCTCATCGACGACAAGGTCTCGCGGCGCCATGTGATGTTGGCCTGGGAAGGTGACGGCTATCTGATCACGGACCTGCAAAGCCACAATGGCGTGTTCGTCAACGGACAGAAGGTCAAGTCCCAGAAGCTCGCGCCGCGTGACAAGCTGTTGGTCGGCTCGACGATCCTCGAGCTCGTGCCCGAGCAGGACATCGACCGGGACGCCACGTTGAGTCGTAAGGTCGTGGACCGCCGGGTCACCGGAGGTGCAACTCAGACCCTCAAGTCACGCCCGACGATGCAGAACTCCATCGAGGCGGGCGAGATGGTCGAGGTCGATGAATTCTACGCGAGTCGAGCCGTCGAGCGCGAGTCTCTCCTCTGGGAACTCAAGGACAAGATCAAGAAACGGCAGCCAGCGGGAGAGATCTTCAAGGCCGCTTGTAAGCTGATCTTGCAATCTCTGGGGCCGGATCGGGTGCTGGTCCTCAAGGCGACACCAGAGGGTAAGGCCATCCCCGTCAAGGCAGGGTTCTCCTCGGAGCTGGCACCCGTCAGGCACCGCAGGCCTGCGCACATGAAGGGGCTGATCTACGCGATTCGAACGCGAACCCCGCTGGTGCTCAACCAGATCCCGGTCCAGCAAGGTGACAACCTGCCGCTCGGAACCATGCTCGCCGCCCCCATCATCCATGAGGAGCGAGTCCTCGGCGCCATCTACATCGACTCCTTCGCCGACAACCATCAAGCGTATATCGACGACGACGCCGACTTCGTACAAGAAGTCGCCACACGCATGGCTCCGCTGCTCGCCCAGAAGGGCTGAGCGTGAGCGGGCGATCCGCATGCGGCGAGAGCGACTAGACGAGCGGTAGGGACCAGCCCAAGTAGTTACCGCGAGCCTTGGGAGAGCGACTCTCCAGGACCCAGGCGACCTTGTGGATCTCGTCGAGCGAGAGGACGCACTCCTGCACACCGACAACAGTGTGACTCGTGCTGTCTTTCACGACCTCGCAGTCCTGCAAGCCAAGCTTCTCGAAGAGGCCCTTGAGTGCCTGGGCTCCCTTGGCGCTGGGGGTCCCCACACGGTGTATGAGCCGATGG
>CAZEIY010000877.1:0-1319 GCA_964512375.1 uncultured Rickettsiales bacterium
GCGTGGAAGACTGCCGCGAAAGATGGGGGGGGGAAGGCGGAGCGGGACGGGCGTTCCGGGCCAGACGCTTGAGTTCCCACTACCTTGTCTAGGGAACGACCCAGTTAAAGTGCAGCGTCAGCCTCCCCTACACGCGTACCGGTGTAATCAGCGTCCAACGCCGAAGTAGCGAAGCCCGCGCGACTAGGCTCGTCGACCCCCTGGAGCCGCGCCACGCCATGATCCATAGGGCAATGAGATGCTGACCGAAAGTCATTAGCGGCCGCTAGTTCTCTTCGATGCGCGCCACGGTCCCGACTTGGCAACGACTAGGCCGCGGCTCCGAGGCCGAACTCCGCGACAAGGGCAAGCAGGGCGTCGTGGACTTGATTCCATTCTCGAGCGAGATCGATTGTGCGAACGCTCAACAGGTGGCCTTGGATTAGATAATCGAGATGAAGATCCTGTCCGACCGTCGGGTACAAAATCATCCCTGCAGATTCCCTGTCTGGAGCGCTGCCAGCCTCAAGGTTCTTTAGGTATGCGAACAGCTGGTAAAGGTGACCGGAGCGCACCTTCGCCTTGTCGAAGTACTTGGCAAGGGTCTCCGCGTAGTACTTCGCCTCAATGATTAACGTCCGCGAACCGTCTCGAACTGAGATATCCGTTCTCATCAACGGTAGAAGCTTGCGTGAGTCCTCGCTGGCAGGCTCCAAATTCCACTTGACCTGCTCTTGCTGTCTCACATCGAGATCCGACCTCTCTACCCGTAGGAAATTGTAGATGAAGCTCTCGAACAGCGAAGCCATTCGCTTGGGATCGCGGGTGAAATCACTGAACCTGTGGGTCCCGGACGCTTCATCCAGTAGGAGCGAGTTCACAACGATCTCGCAGACGCTCAACAAGAACTTATAAAAGCGGGTGTTTCCGTGCAGCTGGACCTGTCGAAACGACAGCCGAGACAAGCGGCTATCGTCGATGCCCTGGAGGTCTCGGTGTAGCGATTGGAGCTGCGGCCTCAACTTTTCATCGAGAGTCTCGACTCTCGCAAGCTTTCTCAGCGTTGCCTTGATGATTTGGTTGGCAGGAGTGTTCGCCGTCAATTCGTCGAAGACGCAAAGCGCGCGCCCGTGCGCGCGGAGTAGCCGCCTTGCCGAGGTCGCGATCTCCACGCGGCCCCTCAGCGATCGCAGGTCATCCTCGAAGGATTCGTATCCTTGCTCCAACCCTCTGCGGCGGAGATGCCGGACACCCGTCAGGAGCACTGTCGCGCAGAGGTCCGCCAGCTCGGTCGAGTCGATTCCCGAAACATCGACTACCTCTCCCTCTTCCAGGCGATC
>CAZEIY010000877.1:1329-1648 GCA_964512375.1 uncultured Rickettsiales bacterium
CAGGCGTAACAGAGCAGGTAGTAGATGTTCTTGATGGGGATCTTCGAGGGCATGGGATCAGGCGATCAGCAGCTCGGCGACGAGGGAGTCGGCTCTATCCGCGTTGTCGAACCAGTACTCATGCAATAGCGGTGCGATCTCAGTTCTAATCACCCGTTCATACCACTGTTTATTGGGCGTTTCTTCCCCATCAAAGCTGCAGAAGAAGCTGTGGCCGACCTGATACCCCGGTCCGAGGTTTGCTGTGTCCTCGCAAATCTGGAGATTCACCGATCTTAGGCGCTCGACCATCTCTTCGATGAACTCCGCCGTTCCCCCT
>CAZEIY010000878.1:0-753 GCA_964512375.1 uncultured Rickettsiales bacterium
ATTTCGGGGTGTCGCTCGAAAGTTTCCGTGCCGTTGTTGTGCCTGTCAATGTGTTCTGACGAGCGAACTGACTCTGTGCGTGGGCCACAGACTGGTAAGACCGCTCCATTCGCAGCAATGGGCTGGGTTTATGGCGTCTTTGTGATATTAAGGAAGGTGACGCCTGCTCGCGGTCGTCTTGATGTGGAGCGCCGCGAGCTGAGGCAGTGGATGGGATGGTCTTGAGGAAATGGGTGAGGTGGAGACGCACGAATCCTTGGTTGAATCGCTCTTTCACGGCACGGGCTCCAGTTACGACGAGATGGTGAACTTCGCGACCTGGGGCCGCGACCGCAAGTGGAAAGAAGAACTCATGGGAATGATCGAGGGGCCCGAGCGGATCCTCGACCTGGCCTCTGGGACCGGAATACTCAGCCTCGAGATGGCACGCCGCTTCTCTTGCCATGTAACCGGTGTCGAGCTTCGCGAGGAATATTGCCAGGAGGCCCGGGAGTTGGCCGACCAGCAGGGCATCAGCGACATCCGCTTCGTCATCAGTCCTGCCGAGCACTTTCTCATTGACGAGACCTTCGACTACATCACGTCTTGCTACATACCCAAGTACATACGGCGCCTGGACAAGCTGTGCACGAACATGAGCCAGATGCTGCGTCCGGGCGGAAAGATGCTGATGCAGGACTTCGCGTATCCGAGCAATCCTGACTACCAGGTGCTCTATGACAACCACTTCAAGCGCATGCAACGACTGGCGAG
>CAZEIY010000878.1:763-1645 GCA_964512375.1 uncultured Rickettsiales bacterium
TCGGAACGTCAGGTCGAGAAAGCGGGCTCCAAAGCCCGACTGGGCGACGATGTTCGAGAAGTTGCCGCGCGTGATCCGAGAGAGCACGTGGATTGAGGACATGTGCGCTGAGATGAAGGCCAGTGGTCTCGTGGATGTGAAGGTTCACGAGCAGTCGTTTGGACTGAGCGCGGTCGTCTCGGGCAGCAAGCCGTCCTGAGCCTCGTGCGATTACTCAGAAATTCACGCTGACCCGCGTCTTCACCCCGGTGAAGGCGGGAACTGTTCGACAGGCGCCTCCGGTACACACGATGCCGGCCTTCTGACTTCCGAAGAATGCGTACAACTCGAGGTTGGACACCGGCTTGATGATGAGCTCGCCTCCGATGTAGGTCGAGCGCCGCCATTCCTTGTCGTAGGCGAGGTTTCCGATGGCGCCGCTGTTCGCGAGGCTCTGGACGATGGGGTCGTCGGTGTAATCGATGTGCAGGGCCACAGTGTACTTGCCCATGAGCGTATACGAGAGCGAGTTTTCGATGGAGATCCAGCCGTCATCCCCGTCGCACTGCTCGTTGCCGTCGCCGTCATCCCAGCAGGTCTCCTCTTGGGTCGTGAAGGCATGGCGTCTGTAGCGGCTGACCAGCTCCAGGCTGTGCTTGCCGAATGACAAGCTGATGTCTGCCGAATAGTGCAGCATCCCGGTGTGCTTGAGGAACTGCTCGCGGCGCTCCGCAGCCTCTTGTTGGCTGATGCCACCCTCGTTGTGGTTTCGGATCGGAAAGTCATGGCGATAGCCCACGTCACCGATCAGGTGCAGATTCGCCTTGCCGAGGTCAATGGGCTGGTCGAGGGCGATCCAGGGGTGCAGTGAGAGTTCGTGCTGTCGAGAAAACGGCGGGTGGG
>CAZEIY010000879.1:0-1643 GCA_964512375.1 uncultured Rickettsiales bacterium
TGCACGGAGAGGAGCCTCGCCGGATCCCCCGGGCGTAGTGTCACATCGAAGGAATCCAGCGGGCAGGCGAGTCCTTCGCCCTTCGCTTTGATGAAGGACTCTTTCCTTGTCCAGCCGTTGAAGAAACCTTCCACACGGTCCTCTTCGGGCAGAGATCGGTAGATCGCCAATTCGCGCGCCGAGAAGAAGCTGGCGACAATTTCATCGCGGTCCTTGATGTGCCGATCTACATGCTCCACATCGATACCAACGTGGCGGTTCCGGGTCATGGCGAATACGGCCATGCCATCGGCATGTGACATGTTGAACTGCAGAGAGCTGTCTGCGCATGAGGGGCTGAGCGAAGGCTTGCCGTAGGGACCGATCTCGAAGCTGATCTCTTCAGGCTTTCGTGCCAGGTACGCAGACAGCAGGAGCCGCAGTATTGCGTGGGAGATGATGAAGCCGCTGCGGTCCCTTTCCAGGTGGAAGCGCTCGGCCCGCTCGGTCTCTGCTCTCGACAGGAGGGGCAACAGCCCAGGGATCCGCGGATCCTCCTCAGCCAGCCGGGTGAACCAGAAGTGAACCTGGTTTTTCGGAAGCGCTCGTATTGCTGGCGTCATTTGGCTGACGCACTCAGGGTGCCCGGTTGAGGACCGCCCCGAGGCTCTGCTCAAGAATGTCCAGGCCCTCTTCCAGCTCGCTGTCTTCAATTACCAGGGGAGGGAGCAACTTCAGGACGTTGCTCATCGGCCCGCACAGTTCGATCACAAGTCCCTTGGCGAAGGCTTCCCGGGACACGGCTCTCGCATTGTCGGGATCGGCGATTTCAAGGCCGTAGATGAGCCCCTTCCCCCGCACCTTCAGTTCGTGCGTCGCGTGACGTTCGGCCAACGCCTCGAGCCGTCTGGTGATGGTGTCGCTCTTTGCCTGGATTCCTCGGGCCAGGCCATCGCTCTCCCAGTAGACGAGGGCCGCTGCGGCGGTTACGAAGGAGAGATTGTGTCCGCGGAATGTCGCGGTCTCTTCGCCGGGCTTCCAGCGGTCCAACTCGGGGCGCATCAGGACTACCGACATGGGCAGGCCATAGCCGCTGATCGACTTCGACAGTACGGCGATATCCGGGTGGATGCCGGCTTGCTCGAAACTGAAGAACGTTCCTGTCCGTCCGCATCCGACCTGGATGTCGTCGATGATGAGGAGGATGCCGAATTCGCGACACAGGGTCGCCAGCTCCCGCAGCCAATCCATCCCGGCGACGTTGACGCCGCCTTCGGCCTGAATGGTCTCCAGCAGAATGGCGGCAGGCAGATCGAAGCCACTGCCTGGATCCTCGAGTAGCTTGCGGATGAAGGCGATGGTATCCATATCCCGGCCCAGATACCCTTCGAAGGGAAGGAAGGAAGCATTGCTGCGGTCTACGAAGGCCTCATTCCTGTACTGCGCATTGCTCGTCAGGGCCAACGCCCCTAGCGTCAGCCCATGATAGCCGTTGGTAAAAGCGGCTATGTGCGAGCGCCCCGTAGTCAGCCGCGCAATCTTGAGTGCTGTTTCGACGGCGTTGGTGCCTCCCGGGCCGGTGAACTGCATCTTGAAATCGAGCCCCCGAGGCGCAAGAATCGATGACTCGAACCGGTCCATGAACTCGCGCTTGGCTGTCGTCG
>CAZEIY010000880.1:0-1188 GCA_964512375.1 uncultured Rickettsiales bacterium
GCTGGGCGGACCAGGTCGTTCCCAACAGTCGCTGCGACCTCGTTAAGTTCATTCAAGGCATCAGCAACACCGTGACCACGAAAGGACGCGTAGTCTTGAAGATGGAATCTCTTGCCCAGAACAGCGGCATAGAACAAGGGGTGCTTACTGCTGATTAGGCCCCGGATTTCCCAGAAATAGCGTTCAGCTTCGCTTGAAGGTGTCCAGGATGGCGAGTGGCTCGTCGCCCCTGCCAGGCCACTCCCACCGACTACGTCTTTGCGCTGCAACAAGTGCAGTAACGTAGATATGGAATAACCTTCCTGTTGCTCGATCGAGTCCATCGCGCCAACGGGCAAGCCCCATGTCTTGGCGATAGTCGCGGTGTCGCTGGCGTTGAGCAACTCAAGCGGAAGACTGGTTCGTTGACAATGTGCTGGCAACAACCATTCGAGGAAGTCTGACCCTTCGCGAGATAGGACCACCACAGAAAGAGGCGCAACCTGCTGTGACGTCATCGGCCAGAAGTTGAGTAGCTGACCAAGGAAGCCCTCCAGGGACGACGAAGCGTGGTAATTGTCGAGGACTATGACCAGCCCACTCTCCTGTTGACCGGCCTTGCGGCGCAACTCGGCAATGATGCGTTGCACCAGCGCGCCCGGCCCGGTCCGCACCATGGCTGCATCGGAGAGCGAGTCCTGGAGCCGAAGAAATCGACCCAGAGACTTTTCATCCCTGAGCGAGTGTAGCGAGTTGCGAATTTCCTCTTGGTCGCCCTCTTCGGAGAGTGACCATCGGAGCAACCTCTCGACGCTCTCGTCCCCCTGATCGCCGCAGTCATTAATGCGGACAACCCTCGGGGGTCTCACGATCTCTCCGGCTTGTGATCGATAGGTACGTAGGGCGATCGTGCGGAGCGCTTCATCAACAAGCCTGGTCTTGCCCGTTCCCGGAGGACCCTGAAGATGGATAAGGCGAATCTCCAAGAGCGGATCGTCTCGAACTTCGACGGGTCGGATGCTGTCTGCCAAGGCAATAGAGTCCCGACCGCTAAGTCCGTCTACAAAGGCTGTACGGCTGGACCCTGCGGCAGCCTCGACCCATGCTTTGACGAGGCTGCTGCCGCTAAGTCGCTCCGATGGGTCACGGCGCCCCATGGCTCGTATGACATCTCCTATCGCGCCGCCAATGTCATGTCCCGGGCTCTTC
>CAZEIY010000880.1:1198-1642 GCA_964512375.1 uncultured Rickettsiales bacterium
GGTTGATTCCCCGGTGATCATTTCGTGCATCACTTTGGAGAGGCTGTACACGTCACTTTTCGAGGTGACATCACCCTGGATCTGTTGTTCGGGCGACATGTAGGCCAAGGTGCCAAGAAATGCATGGGTTTGCGTGAGGCGCCGCTGGTCTTCTGTCAGTGCGATTCCGAAATCGGCCAGGTGCACGTTGCCGTCTTCATCCAATAGAAAATTGGATGGCTTGATGTCCCGGTGAATCACCCCCAACTGGTGGAGATGAACAACCGCTTCGATCATCTGTCGCCCCATGTGCTGAACGTCTCGTAGGGGAAGGCCCTCAGGTTTGAGGTATTCCTTGAGGCTGCCGCCCTCGGCTATTTTCATCTTGATGCCGGGTCTTCCATCATCCAGGGTCAAGATATCCTGGGCGCTCAGTATGTTCGGATGGTTGATCTTGAGCATCGT
>CAZEIY010000881.1:0-1638 GCA_964512375.1 uncultured Rickettsiales bacterium
TTGTCGTCCTGGGGACTGGTACAGCCGATGTCGGCGGGGTAGTCGACGGCGCCGTCGCCATCGTTGTCGATGCCGTCGCCACAGGCCGAGGCTCCCTCGAGCTCGTCAAAGGGCGAGGAGCAGTCGTCATCCTCGGGGTAGTCGGTCAGGCCATCGCCATCGTTGTCGATGCCATCGCTGCACTCCGGATCGGACTCAAGCTCGCTGTCGTCGTCGGCACTGGTGCACTCCGGGTCGAGCGGAAAGTCCACCAACTCGTCGCCGTCGTTGTCGATGCCGTCGGAGCACTCTGGCTCGCGGATGGCCTCGGTTTCGTCCTCTTCGCTGGAGCACTCGGGGTCGTCAGGGAAGTCCACCAGCTGATCGAGATCATTCTCGATGCCGTCGGAGCACTCGGGCAACTCGTCCTCGGGGACGTCGTTGATGCTCTCGCATGCTGGGGTCAGCCACAGCAGGGCCAGTACGACGAAGAAAGCGGATGAACGTGGCGCCATGGCAAATCGGTGGTTGGGGACAGTCACGTGGTGTGCTCCTGGCAAATCGGGTGGAGGCCTGATGGTTTTGCGGATAGGTCATCGGACCTATACGCCTGGATTGTACGTCCAGGAGCTGGACCAATACCTACTTCGCCCACTATATCTGCGAAACAAGCATCGACTGAGCCCGTTGCTACCTCAGCAGAGTCAATCGAACGCCTCTTGTCGAACGTGCAGGCTCAGAGCATGGAGCCGACCACGGGGTAGCGGAAGAGCTCGCCGTTGGCCGCCTTGATGGCTCCGATGATGGGTAGGAGGACTGCAATGGGGGTGAGCAGCAATCCGCCGACCCAGGCCACGGGAATTAGAATGATTGTGAACCACAGCGCGAACAGGATGCCGGCGAGGATGAACATTGCGATGTTGAGGAAGAGCGCCTGCTTGGCTAGCTGCGTCACCTGAGGTTGGCCCTTAATGAACAACATCAGGCAAAGGGGAACGACGGCTCCGCCGAAGGGGATGATGTAGCCGGCTAGACCTGAGAGGTGAGCGAGTATGGCGAGGCTGCGATCGGACTCGGAGATGGGCTGGTTCATGTTGCCTCCAAGCTCTTCCAGTATGGCTGACTCAACAGAGTTATAACTCTCTAGAGGTGCACTGGCCAGAATCTGGGCTGCTGGTGGCCATCCACATCCCAGAAGCTGCGGTTGCTTCCTGTCGTCTGACCGACGCAGCTACCTCCGAAATCTCTCTGATGGGTTGGATCTCCTCGATCCCCCTGGGCTACATCTTCCAAAACGCACGCTAGACTGCCCGACGGATATCGCCATGACGTACAAGAAGCTCTGGATACTGTTGCTTGCCTTTCTGCTGGTCTGCGCCTTAGCAACCTGGGGCTGCGGGGAGCGCAGCATCAGCGACGGAGATGACGACGACTCGGGCTGGTCTGATGACGACGACGCTGCTGGGGATGACGATTCTGCTGCCCAGACGCCGGATAATTCGTGCGGTCATCGGGTAGACACAGAGATTGTCAATTTTGGTTTCAACGTCGTACTGGACACAACCGGCGCGACTCAGTCACCACAAGGCAGGCCGCTGCAGGAAGGATGGACGCTTGCGGAAAGCCCAACCGAGATCGACGACCACAACGGGCGTGAAT
>CAZEIY010000882.1:0-1638 GCA_964512375.1 uncultured Rickettsiales bacterium
ATACCCACTCCCAGACGTTGCCGCTCATGTCGTAGAGGCCCCAGGCGTTGGGGTCTCGAGTGGCTGACGAGTGGGTCGAGGAACCGCTGTTGCCGTTGTACCAGGCCACGTCGCCCACCGTGTCGCTCCCCGCATAGACCAGGTCCGTCCCTGCCCGTGCTCCGTACTCCCACTCGGCTTCCATGGGCAGCCGATAGCCCTCGCAGTCGTAGGGGGAGCCCGTGGGGTTGTTCACCACCGCATCGGTGCAGTTCAGGTCCACACCCGCCGTGCCGGCGCAGCCGACCAGCGTGTAGCACTCAGCCAACCCCTCGGCTGTGGACACCGCGTTGGCAAAGGAGGCAGCCTCCCACCAGTTCACCGTCTCCACCGGGCAGTTGGCCCCGCAGGCACCGAAGCCCGACGGGTTATTCCCCATCAGCGCCTGCCACTGGCCCTGGGTTACCTCTGTCTCGCTCATCCAGAAGTCCTTTGTCAGCGTGACGCTGTGCGCTGGGGACTCGTCGCCGCTGCAATTCCCGTCGGCCTGCTGAGCCGCCGTGCAGCCCATCTCAAACGTACCGCCGCACAGGCGGACAAAGTCCATGCCCTGGGCGGTGGTGGTGGAAAGGCAGTCGGCAAGGGTGCGGACGTAGACCTGCATGTAGTTCTCGGCGTTACCGGCGACGCCGGTATTCAGGCTGAGGGCGTTCCCGAACCCAACAGCACCCTGTTCGACGGAAAAGACGGGTTCAGACGGACCTTCGTTTCCGTGGGGGCCCAGGGATGACTCCGAGCCGGGGTCGTCGAGAGGACAGCCATTGCCGTTGTTCAGGCTCCACGCCGGGCCGTAGGTGTGATCCTGCAGTGGGTTGCTGGACCGTGTGACGTCGTAGTCCATGGGGTTGAGAAACAGTTGTGTACTGCATAGCGAGCCTGTCGCCGTCACGGTCCCAGCAGTCATCAACCAGCCATCGGTTCCATCGTAGAGGACCGGTCCAGCGATCGTCGTGAGTGTCGTGGCCAGGGGAGCTGGAGGCTGACTGATGTTGCTATAGGCTGCCCAGACATCGCTCGGCTGATGGACAAAGAGGAGTTCCTCAGCGGCTGCTTCGTGGAAGGCGGTCGACTTGAAGTCGTAGTTCAGTGCGGACAGCGCCCCGAAGGTTGTCGTGTCGGTGTCCCAGTAGTGCCTGTTGTCCCAGGTCCAGGTGTCCTGGTCGTCGTCGCTGGACACAGCGACCAGCGTCCAGCCGCCGCCGTCGTACGCGGCATCCATCAAGCAATGCACCTGGTAGGCACTGCCACTGCTCAGCGGATCGATCCAATACAGGCCATTCCCCGTAGAGTGTCCGTCAGCGAGGAGCCCGGCACAGTCCAGCCCCGGGCAGGCGGGTTCAGAACCGTCACCCGCAACACAGGTTCCGCTGTCGTCGTCATCGCCCGTCGTGTCGTCGTCATCGCCAATCGTATCGTCGTCATCACCTGCGGAGTCGTCATCGCCCACCGTGTCGTCATCACCTGCGGAGTCGTCATCGCCCACCGTGTCGTCATCGCCAACCGTATCGTCGTCATCGTCGCCAGCCTCAGACTCGACACAGTGCCCCGCTTCGACATCGCAGATGTAGCCCTCGAATCGGTCGCATCGGGCCGCCATGT
>CAZEIY010000883.1:0-1636 GCA_964512375.1 uncultured Rickettsiales bacterium
GCTCGACGATTGAAACAAGCCATGCGCAGCCTCAAGGCGGCACCCTCGCTACTGCAGCTGTCAGCAGATCGGGTCCCGAGCCCGCTGCACATGCATCTCGAACACACCACTCGCTGCGACGACCGTTGCTCTACCTGCATTCGCTCCCAGCACATCGGTGCTGAGGTCGATATGACCGTAGAAGACGCCAAGCGCTACATCGACGAGATCCGTCCCAGCTTCCTCACCCTGAACGGAATCGGCGAGCCGCTCCTACACCCACACTGGGACGAGATAGCCGGCCATGCCATCAAGACCCACTTCGCCTCGGTAGGGATGGCGACCACGGGGACGCTCCTCGCCGATAACGCTGAGCGTCTGGCCGAGTCCGGAGTCGGCCTGCTCAAGGTCTCCTTCCACGGAGGCCGACCCGAGACCTTCTCTCGCCTGGCATCTGGTCGGAGCCTGACGCTGGTGCTCGACGGGCTCCGAAGCCTGCACGAAGCGACCACGAGAGCCGGGCAGGGACCGAAAGTGCGCCTCAACTATGTGGTCACCCGCGACAACTTCGACGAGCTGGAAGAGGCCCTGCTTCTCGCTGCAGACTGCGGAGTACAGACAGTGTATTTCAAGGGTGCACTCCTGCTCGAGGGCCCAAGAGGGAAGATCCGCGCCGATCACGATCTGCAGGCGGTCGCATCCTCTTACGAACAGGCTCTCCTGAGAGCTCGTGAACTCGGCATCTCCACCAATCTCAAGGCATGCCTGACAGCGGTGCGAAAGAGCGAGGTAGACGACGCTGGCGAGAATGGCACAGCATCCCTGAAGCCATGTCTTGTGCCCTGGACGAGCCTGTTCGTGCGTGTAGACGGCACCGTGTTGTCTTGCTGCAACTTCACCTGGAAACCCGGAGAAGGTGAAGTGGGCTCACTCAAGGAGCCTGGTGGCCTCGAGGCCATCTGGCGGGGAGAGGCCCAGAACCAGCTCCGCGCGGAAATGCTCAGCGGCTGCTACTCGCAGAAAGCCTGCATAGAGTGCCCTCAACCGCTCACTCTGCCCACCCTCAGAGAGGCCGGCGCGAGGAAGCTCTGGCCGGGCTTCTTCTAGAGCTCACCAGCATGCATGACTCAGGGCTCAATGAGCGGGCACCAGATCATTAAGAGCCAGGTCCAGGACAAACTCTTGCGGCCCGGCCATCGACTGCGTAGGAAAGTTGGGCATCAACCAGTGCACCATGTCGCCTTGATTTGGGAGCGGATCGCCTGGGTCAATCGAGATTGCATCCACGTTGTCATCGAGGAAGGCCATGACAACATAGGGCTGGCTGCGGGGCGGGATGTCTGTCACTTCGTAAGCATATGAAGCTCCTGAACCACTGAAGTCAGCACCCGTGGCTTCGTGCCAACGAACGGGATCGCCAGAGGGCCCTGTGAAGGGCTGCTCTTCATAGACCACGACAAATAAGGTGCCTACACCATCCCCAGACGAGCTCGGCGCCACACTAGTGGTGATGGTTCCACGCAAGGTCGCAAAACTTGCTGGCGGAGGCGTCGTGTCGTCGTCATCGGGCACGGTGGTGTCGTCGTCATCGAGCACGGTGCTGTCGTCGTCATCAGGCGCGGTGGAGTCGTCGTCATCAGGCGCGGTGGAGTCGTCG
>CAZEIY010000884.1:0-1634 GCA_964512375.1 uncultured Rickettsiales bacterium
GTATTGCCGAATCCTACCTGGTAGGTGAAGGAGACAGGTCCGCCCGCTCCGTCGCCGTTGAGGAGCTGGATGTTGCTGGCTCCCTGCGGGTTGGGGGATGCACACAGGTGGGTGGGCAGATGACAGGACACTCCCTCGGGGCAGTCGGCGTTGCTGGAGCAGCTCACGTCGATGCCAGAGGGTGAGTACACCGTGTTATTTGCTAAAGCGTCGATTTTTTGTGCGAGCGTCTGATATTGGTCTTCAAGTGCCGAAAGCTCGTCGTCACTTCGGAGCCCACAAGAAGCTTCGATGGCGATCCCGCGCATCTGGTCGAGGGCATCGTCGATGCTCTGATAACCTTCTCGTGCGCGGATGAGCATGGTGCAGGTACCGCCGCCTACCTCGAACCACGGCGCGCCGCCGCAGCCCACGACGTCCTCGGTGCATCCGAGCTCGTCCTGGGCTGTATGGATCGCTTCGGATAGACTCGCTGTGATGTTCAGGGCGTCGTCGACCAGCTCGAGGGTCTCTGCGGCGGTGGCGATGGTGGAGAGCTCCGGGAACGGTGCATAGCTCTCGCCTTGTAGAAAATCGGGCCAGCCGGGAATCCACAGCGCTTCTTGCATCGAAGCCAGCTCAAATGACACCTCGATGGCCGCGGGACTCCCCTGATAGAGTGATACGTGGAACGGTCTGGATCCTCCTTCTCCGTCTCCCTGGAGCACGGGGACCCCTTGGTGGTGGGCCAGCTCAATGGCTCGGTCTACCTCGCTATAGAGCGTTTGAAAGCGGATATCTAGATAAGCACGCTCGGTATCAGAGAGGGTATCGCATGCCCCGTCGATGGCCAGGGCTTTCATTCGCGTGAGGATGCCGGTCAGGTGCTGATATGCGTCGTCAGTGGTCTGAAGCAGGCCGCATGTGCGCGGAACGCACGAGTCGCAAGAGGCGTCTGGATTCTCATCCTCTCCATTGCCGGAGCCGTCGTCATCGTCGGTACAGCCTATGAGGTGGGTGAGGACCATTTTCTGCTCTAGCGTCTGTGCCCGGTGTTTCTGGAGGGCGAGTTTGGCCTGCTGGATCGCGTCGATACTCATCTGGGCGTTGGCCAGGACCTTGAGGTTGGGGGGCCAGTCCAGGCTCTCGTAGCGTTTCTCACACACGGATTTGAGACAAACAGAATCAGGGCACTGGCTACTGGAACCGACAGCCCAGTCGCCGCCCGCACACGGCTTCAGATCATCTTCGCAGAAGCCTTCGTAATTCTTCTTGCCATTGCTCCAGGTATACTTGGTGTTGCCGGTGACCCGCAGAGTTTGGCAGTCGTCCCAGCCCTGCGATAGGAGCGTCGAGGGGATTGGGCTGTCATCGAAGAGAGGCAGCGTCGTCTCGGTCTGCCCGTCTATCGAATAGACCAGGCGAGTGACTTCGCTCGGGACGGTGAAGGGTTCCCCTCCGTGCAGAGTGTAAGTGTAATATCCGTAGAAGAGCACGTCGCCCCAGACACAATCGTCTTCGTCGCAATTTGTGTGGTTCCAGCATTCGGTTCGGGTGCAGTTAAAGAAGTGATGTCCCTCGAGCAGGGACACGCCGTTGAGCTTGGCGTTTGCCGCGATCTCGGCGAGCTCGTCGATGAGCACTTCGGCCGTTGA
>CAZEIY010000885.1:0-1633 GCA_964512375.1 uncultured Rickettsiales bacterium
AGTAGGAGGCGACCCATCGACGCTGCACCCGCCTGTGATGCGGGAGGTTGATGAATAGGATCTTGAGTCTTCGTTTTGACGCGTGCTTTCGGATGGGTCTGGAGATGTCAGTTGAAGATGTCGTAGTAGCTTGCCCGCTCGCCATCGCTGCTCCCTGGGCTTGCCATTCTGACAACTATCCGGTGTGCCGTCCTGATTATTGTCATGATGAACGCCTTGCTCGGTCGTCAAAATGTCCCCGGTTAGTAGCGGTTGGCACAGCGGCTGCTCTGGAGGCATGAAGCTGTGAGCCACATTCTGTTTCTGCAAGACAGCGGCATCAACGAGTCGCTGGCGGTTGCGACGACTTCGGCGCTGCTGAAGAGACACGGACACTCGACGCGGCTGCTGCTGGGAGATGAGGAGAGGTCTCTCGCCCACAGCGTGAAGCGCCTTGAGCCAGATGTTGTCGTAATTCCTTGCCCCGTAGGGGGCCAGAGCCGGGCCCTGGCGGATGCGGCCCTGGCTCGCGCTGCTGCTCCACAGGCCGTGGTGATTCTGGGAGGCACCAGGGCTACGTTCGCCCCAGCGCTCGCCTTGCGTCCTGAAGTGGACTTCGTCTGTGTTGGCGAAGCAGAGTACGCGCTCCTCGACGTCGCAGATCGAATCGACACGGGGCGATCACTTGATGACATTCGCAATCTGGCGTTTGAATGCCACGGTGAACTGGTGAAGAACCCGCTTCGTCCGCTGATCGAGGATCTGGACGAGCTGCCGATGCCCGACCGTGATCTGTACTTTCGATATCCCTTCGTCGCACGTCTCCCATGGAAGAAGTTCAGCAGCGGCAGGGGCTGTATCCACAGCTGCTCCTATTGCTGGAACACCAGCCTCCAGGAGAAATACTCGGGACTTGGGAGCTTTGTCCGTCGCAAGTCCCCCGAGCGGGTGATCCGGGAGATCTGCGCGGTGAAGCAGCGCTGGCCCCTGCGTCTGGTGCATTTCTCGGATGACCTGTTCACGGTTCATCCGAGGTGGTTGGAAGAGTTCTCCGAGCGTTATGCCGCTGCAGTTGCTACGCCGTTCACCTGCAACACGTCGGCACCACTGGCGACTGGAACGAGCGTCAGGTTTCTGCAGGCTGCAGGCTGCAAGGGGGTGGCGATTGGAATTGAGACAGGCAACGAAACGTTGCGGGCCGAGATCCTAGGCAAGCCGGTTCCGGACCGAGTGATTCGCCAGGCAGCCGTCCATATCAAGGGGGCTGGCCTACAACTCTATACCTACAACATGGTTGGGTCGCCGAAAGAGAGCAGCGACGATGTCGTGGAGACCATTCGTTTGAATCGGACCATCGCTGCGGATGCGGTACGGGTGAACATGGCCGTGCCTCTCGAGCACACGGATTTTCGCGAGACCGCGTTCAGCAGTGTCCTCGTGTCCACAGAGCCGAATGCTCCTGAGCCCTCAAATCGGGAAGGGGTAAATTTTGAGAGTGGCGAGGCTGAGCTCTTGAAGGCGCTCTTTCGACTGTTTGTTCCTGCGGTTCATTCGGATCTCTCCCTCGATGCGGTTCGTCGCCTGGCGGAAATCTCACCTGCTTCGACGCTGAGTCCGCTTCGGCTGTTCGGGTTGCTCGAAGAGAGGCGAATCA
>CAZEIY010000886.1:0-1632 GCA_964512375.1 uncultured Rickettsiales bacterium
ACGCCGTAGGTGTTCCAAGGCAGCAGGGACGTTTTTGCTCCAACCCCAAAGTTTTCGTGGACCCCGCCGATCGGTTTACCCCCTCCACCGAATGTCTTGAAGAACCTCACCAAGGCCGTCGCTGTCATGCCGTGGCCGTTGTCAGCAATGGTGCGGCGGTAGACGCCTTGGGATTCGACGGCCTGCCATTCGATGCCGAACTCGATGCGAGTGGCGGAGGCTTCGAGGGTGTTCGCGACTAGTTCGCGGACCCACTGGTAGGTCCCAGACTCGTCGTAGATGCGCTCGAGCTGGTGTTCGATGCCGTCACTTTCCATCGGCACGACACGCCCAGAATCTGGCTGGTCGTTCGTCAGTCCAGTTGTCGTAGTCTTGTCTCTGTCGTTTCGTGTGTCCATGTCTTAATGATCCACGCGTGTCGGCCAAAAAAGAATGGGGAGTGCTCCCCATGGGGAGCACTCCCCACTTCAGGTAAACCGTCTTACGCGGGCCCATATCTGTGCCTCACCGGAGCTAGATGACCAACGTGGGTAAAACTCGTAATCTGCAGTCCATGGGCAAGGCTGAGACTGAAAGCACCTCGTCGAGCATCAAGCTGTCCTATACCCCGCCCGATGATCCGGATCAGGATCCAAAGGAGATGGAGAAGGGAGCCGACCATCCGATAAGGGTTGGGCGCGATCCCGGTCACACGGGATTGCAATTGTCGGCGAAAGAGGATCTATCGATTTCAAGCTGGGCAGTTGAGATCACGCTGGTTGGCGAAGGCGTGGTACTCAAGGCCAACAACATCGAACCCATGACCTACCTCACGGTGAGCGGCGAGAGTGGGACGTTAGGAGGGCCTCACCCGATCACTGGATTTTCGGAGGACGGATGGATTGAGATCCTTGGGCAGCGCGGCCAGGTAGCCCATCGGGTGTCCTGGGAACTTCGTGACTTCTCCCCACCGCCGAGAGTGACGACCGACTCTTCGACCGATCTGTCTCTGGGACAGACAATCTTCAAGGAGCTTTCAAAGTCCACAGACAACGACGGCAATCTGACGTATCTGGCGACGTGTGCTGCCGTTGTGTCCCCCTGGTTCTTCAAGATGGATCAGATAGAGGGAAAACGCGTCCCTTCAAATCCCCAGATTGGTCTCATGAAGAACGCCAACGGCTCAAAGGCTATTGAACGCCTCAAGGGACAGATCAATTTGCTCTACGCGGAAGCGAAGGCTGAA
Source organism: uncultured Rickettsiales bacterium (assembly GCA_964512375.1). Classification (GTDB taxonomy): domain Bacteria; phylum Myxococcota_A; class UBA796; order UBA9615; family UBA9615; genus UBA6601. The sequence continues at coordinate 1,226 of CAZEIY010000886.1, forward strand.
CCACCAGGTTTTGATGGCACACCGGGCAGGGATCAACTCGCAAACTGGATTCTGGACAACCACAAGGCACCCGGCGGTCAGGGGAGCCTCACCGCGGAGAAGATTCGCGAACTGTTGCCGGGCTTGGAGCGTCTTAACCCCCGCTAGGGCGGTGGGTCAGTCGTTGAGGTCGTCCCAGTCGGCCATACTCGCTTGGAAGTCACCTGGGTCCATCCAGAACATTTCTTGGCCGCACTCCGGACAACGGTTCTTCGGAACAGTCTCATCTACTCCTGGCCAGTACCCGCATTCAGAGCAAACAGCGTCACCGACTTTGACCTCAACTCCAGTGACTTGTCCGAGTTGACGTCTGATCTCTTCGATCGGTGGCCGGTCAGCAGGGTTGTCGCTGAGGGCCCGTTCAACAA
>CAZEIY010000887.1:0-1630 GCA_964512375.1 uncultured Rickettsiales bacterium
GAGCGGACCTGATCGGGGCCATCATTGCGGTGGGCATTTGCTGTGGGGGCATGGGAATCAATATTGGACATGAACTGGGGCACCGACCCGGGGGTCGAGATCAGTTTCTGGCCAAGCTGTTGCTGAGCAGCTCCCTCTATGCGCACTTCTTTATCGAGCACAACCGCGGCCACCATGCTCGGGTAGCGACTCCCGATGACCCCGCAAGCTCGCGTCGCGGTGAGTGGCTGTACTCTTTCTGGTGGCGCTCAGTAACCGGAGGGTGGCGGAATGCCTGGAACATGGAGGCTGACCGGCTGAGTCGGCGACGCCAGCCGGTCCTCAGCCTCGGCAACCAAATGCTCCGCCTTCAACTAGCTCAAGCAGCCCTGGTCTGTGTCGTCTTCCTGGTGCTCGGTGCTTCCGCTGCCCTGGCCTTCGTAGCTGCGGCTTTGGTTGGGATACTGCTCCTGGAAACGGTCAACTACCTTGAGCACTACGGCTTGAAGCGCGAGCTCGGGCCGCACCACCGTTGGGAGCGCGTCCGCCCCGCACACTCGTGGAACTCAAACTGTGTGCTGGGACGACTGTTGCTGTTCAATTTGACTCGTCACAGTGATCACCACGCTCATCCCAAGCGCCCCTACTCGGTCCTCAGGCACTTCGATGAAGCCCCCCAGCTCCCGACCGGATACCCGGGAATGGTCCTGGTCGCCCTCGTGCCGCCGCTCTTCTTTGCGCTCATGAATCCGCGACTGCCCGTCGCACCCGCCGTACCTACCCGAGTGATGGCCGCCTAGATGCCGAAGATCGTCGACCACGACGCGCAGCGTGCCGCGATGCTCGATGGAGCCTTCGAGCTGTTCGCCGACAAGGGCTATGCGGCGACCTCGATGAGAAGCCTCGCGACCGGCCTGGGTGTTTCAACGGGCACGCTCTACCACTACTTTGGGAGCAAGGAAGACATCTTCGAGAACATGGTGCGCAGGGTCGCCGAGAGGGACGTGTCCGCTGCCATAGAGTCCATTCCTGCTGAGGCTGACCAACTCCTGCGTCTACAGTCGATCTTCGCTTGGATCTGCGCGAACCAGACCTACCTGAGCAGGATGTTGCTGCTGATCTTTGACTTCCAACGTCATCGCTCAGATCACGCAGCTGAGGCGCTGGTAGTGCAGGCAGCACAGCTCTACCGACTGGCCTTCGAAGCACAGGTTGGCGCGCACGGTCCAGCATGGAGCCTGATTCTGGGAATGATGATTCAGGGGCTGCTGGAGCCGGCAGTCAGCGATCCCGCGAAGCACCTTGCCGTGCTCGAGGTTCTCCTCGTCCGCGACCAGCCGAGCTGACAGAGCTGGCGGCGGTGCAGAACTCCTCTTGCAAGATCGCTCCAAATTGTAAAGAATATGCAAAGCATAAGTCAATATTCCGTGTGCTCATCTTAAGGACTCCCCTTCGAGAAAGAGGTTCATGAGCGCAAACCAAGCCATTCAGAGTGCCGATGCGCCTTGGGACCCTATGCCAGGGGCCCTTTCGCTAGGTCACTGCGTGGTCGACTTTGAAGCCCGTGTTGCAGTCTGGCCTGCCGAAGAGCGCAGGCTGACCGCCACAGAAGCCCGACTATTGGCCTATCTCGTCTCTCTCCGCGGCCGGG
>CAZEIY010000888.1:0-1628 GCA_964512375.1 uncultured Rickettsiales bacterium
TGCGTTGAGACTCGGTGTCCTCTTCTACGAGTTGGTCACCGTCGAGACGCCAAGCTACGCCATCACCAACCAGCCAGTTCTCCCAGACCTTGAAGACAACCCCGGGCAGGTCGGTCGACAGGGGACTCCAGGTGCCGTCTCGCTTCAGCCAGACCTCTCCCCGTGGGCTACCGGCGAAGCTGCCGCCAACTGCGATGACCTGCTCTTCGCCGACCCAGACTCCGTACAGTGTTGCGGTGGTCGGCAGGTCTTCCCGGCTGCGGACACCTTCTTCGGAGTGAAGAACGGCGCCGTTCTCGCCGACGGCGTACCAGTGGTCCGTAGCATTGCCGTGGACCCACCAGAGGACGTGCTCTGTGGGTGCAGGCTGCTCGTAACACAGGTTGCTGCCATCGTAGTGGACGATACTGCCAGGGCCGCTGCCTATTTGACCGCCAACTGCGAGGAGGTCCTCACCATCTGACCAGGCCGACAGCAGCATGCCGCCAGGAATGTCGCCCGAGAGGAGGGAAAAGCCGGACTCTGGGGTGCCAACGCTTGCACACGCGCTGCCGAACAGCCAGGCCAGCAAGCCCAGGGTCTTTCCCCAGCATCGGTAGCCTCCCGTCACGGGGGCTCGCCCTCGGTCACGGCATCGGCGGTCGTAGCACCAGGGCCTTCTTCAGTGGGACCGCGGTTCGGCGGGATGGGAGCTGTGCCGAGCAGTTGGGTCAGGCGAGCCTCGAAGTCGGGCAGCTTGTCCTCTTTGATCTCGCCGAGCTCGATGTGCTTGATGGCCCCGGTTCGGTCCAGGATGTAGGTGGTCGGCAGGGCCTTGGGGTTGTAGACCTGGACTACCTTCGACTTGGGGTCGAAGAGCACGGGCAGGGACAGCCCAAGCTGCTTCATGGCCCCTGTTGCCGGCGCCCTCTGCGTGTCGATGTTGAGACCGATGACCACCAGGCCCGCCTCTGAATAGTGCTTGTGGAGTCTGTCGAGGAGCGGCAACTCGGCGAGGCATGGGCCGCACCAACTGGCCCAGAAGTTGAGCAGGACGACCTTGTCGCGGAGACTCGACAGAGAGGTCTCCTCACCGCTGCTGTCCGGCAGGGTGAAGTCGGGGGCAGCGTCACCTGTCTTCAGCTCGGAGTTCGCGGCATCGGCCCCTGCCAAACAGACGGTAAGGAAGGCCAGGACGGCAACTAGCTTGGCTGGAATGGAAGCGTTGAACATGAGCGGACTGCTGAGTCAGTTCTCACAAATCTGAGTGAGCAGCCGCTCCGCTAGCTTGGGCAGAGTGACGTCATCGGCTTGGTTGACGGCCGGCAGGTGTTGAGAAGATCCAACCCCAGCAGCCCTCCCGATGAGCGTCAGGCTTCGTTCATACCTGCGGCTGATTCGACCCCGGGCTGCGGACAGCACACTGTCGCTAGACCATTGCAAGCGGTGTCGGCAGACACTGGCGCTGGTGGTAATTCGTCCCATTGGGAGGCGAGTCCTTTACTCGCATCCAAGCTAGTGCTTGCTCGTGGACATTACACGTCGGGCCGATCGCCAAATCGACGTAGCTTGATTCCTACACGAACGCGGGCTTCGCTGGAGGTGCCCGTCAGCGCGCGACCCCCTGCTCCAAGGCGTAGCGTATCAAC
>CAZEIY010000889.1:0-1628 GCA_964512375.1 uncultured Rickettsiales bacterium
CCTCTTCCATGGCCAGTTCGGCAGCGTCTTTCGGGGGCATTGAGGCTCCTCTGGGGTGAGTTTCGTCCACCCGAGAGCTATGGGGGCGCCCCGCGCCCGGCCAGCCGTGCGGGATAATATGTAATAATGCACAATATCATTTCGGATTAGTTCTGATATAATCCACCACGTAAACCCCTCTCCCTCCGAGGTTTTCATGTCACAACGCAAACTCGCCCAGCTCATGCGAGAAGGCAAGATTCGTCCAAGGCTCAAGAAAAGGACCGGAGACACAGAAGCGGATTCTTCTTCTTCCTCCCGCACCCGTGGCCGCAGAAGCCGCCCGCTCTCCCAAGCGATGCAAGAGGTGCCTTCCGCGGCGGAGAAGAAGAACCCCCAGAGTGTGTACTCCCGACCCGACTCCTGGGCAGCCCCCGGCGTGGTGCAGCGGGGTATCCCCCAGGAGGATGAAGCACCGCCCATGAAGAAGAGGGGCCCGAAAAGAAAGCCACCCCACAAGAGAAGGAGTGTCACCCTGGGCTTCACGGTCAGTCCGGAAGAGGACTTCATGCTCCGCAAGTACGCCTTCGATCAAGGCCAGGGGTTCAGCGAGTGGGCAAGGATCGTCCTGTTCCGCGAGATGAAGAAAGACATCCCACCCCGTACATGAACGGGTGACTCGCCCAATATTCGACCGTTGACACGCCAAGCTGCCAAGTGTATAGGAAGATTGACGGCACCCCTCGGCCGTTTCTACTCCTCATCCTCTTGGGAACCCCGCCTATTCCATCGGCGGGGTTTCCTCTGTCTGGGAGTCTCCATCTGGAAGCTCAGAGGACCGGAGTTACTCTTCGCTGCCTGTCGCTTCCTCGGCTCCCTGGGCCTACAGCGACCAGCGGTGCAGGCACTTGCGGCACATCACCAGGGTGCCCGAAGCATCCGAGGTTCCACCCAGGAAGCGGTGGTTCTCGTCGTGGCCGCACTTGGGGCAGGGGTGCTGGGCTGAGATGGAGTCCCGGAGATGACTGGATGCTCATCTACTCGACCAGCTTGAGGGTCGGAGGCTGGAGCTTCGCCATCGCAGGGTTGACCGCCATCGCAGAGCCGGGCTCGAACTGGGCGCCGCCATGGCCTACGAAGTAGCCCTCGGCTTCCAGGTTGATGAGCCCCAGGCGCTCGTACTCCTCGATGAGCGCCATCTGAGCTTCGGTCTTCCTGGGCGGCAGACCGTTCTTCGCAGCCCACTCCCTGATCCTCGACCCTGTGACAGGCACCACAGCAGGAAGGTCGTACCCCATCTCGGGGGTCCTGACGGTCTGGATGCGGTAGTGCAGCAGGTACCTACGAGCGACGGTCTTGGAAGTCGCTTCTTCGGCAGCGCTCGCAGCTTCGTTGAGGCAGGACACACCAGCCTCCCAGAAGTCGCTTCCCACAGCCGTCCACAGGTGGATGACTACTCCGGTCATGGACGAGTCGCCGAAGCCGCAGAAGGCAAGGTGCATGTCTTCCCAGGCGGCAGCAAGGGCCTCCTCGTTGTCGGTCTCGGTGTCCCAGATGCCGTAGTCGCACCAGGCTGCTGCCAGGACCATGAACTTCAGCCTTGATAGTGCCCTGCTCGCGGCGGGGTTCTTCAGCCTTTCCACGAACTC
>CAZEIY010000890.1:0-1627 GCA_964512375.1 uncultured Rickettsiales bacterium
CCTGCAATTCGCCCCACTGCAGCAGGTAGTCTTGGCTCAGGTCTCGTATGGTGGCACCCCAGGAGATGTTTGTGCTTGTATCGAAAAGGAAGTTCGTTTTATGATACTCATCTTCAAGCGGGGTGCAAGCATGACTTCTGATGCGATGATGCGAATCGGTGTTGGGGTGTTTTCTGAGGAACCGACGGGCATACAGGTCTTACCGGAACCTGAAAGTACGGTCAGCCACGCCTGGACACCGGAGATGGCCGCTCGACTGCTACCGCTGGTCCATGTGGGGGACAAGGTCATGGGGCCTGACCAGGCGGCCTTCACCTTCTTCTATCATTCCAAGTACAACCTCGAAGACTGGCTCACATTTTCCACAGTCGATGGCCGCGCTCGTTTCGGTGATTCACCGGCAGACTTCGAGACCTTCTTGAGCTCCGTCCAGCCTATGGATGAGGACCCCGCGCGTGTCAGGGCCGCGGTGCTTGACCGGTGCCCACGGTTTCTGAAGGTGCATCCCGTGGATTTGCCGTGCCCACGCGCTGCAGGCATGGACTCCTCCGATGCCTCATCGGCCATCGATGATGCGGTCAGCAATTGGCTTCGTGAGCAGGGGCAAAGTGCATACGCCGGTGTGCCCATGGTATTGGGCGGGCTTCCCGCCGACAGCCCGCCAGGCTGGGATTACGGCGAATACACGTGGGAAGATCTCGGCAACTTCAAGGGCTGGGTAGATGCCGATCACTTCGGTTTAGACGGCTTCATCAAATTGGCGGTCCATCCAGGGGCGGCTGACCAATGTGTACACTGGATGTTCGGCCAATAAAGCAGAGCTCGTTTATAGCTCGCCAGACTCGCCGCGGCTCAGCTTCCAGAGCATCGAGCCCTCGTATTTCGTGTTGGCGTGACCCTTCTTGGCCCCCGCCTGCAACCGGCTGCCGATCTCGGAGTCCCTCTCGGCATCGCTGGAGTTGTAGTGCAAGCTCAGATCCACCTCGATGAAGAAGCTCTTCTCGCCCTTGGCCCCTCCGTAGACCGTTACGAAGTAGTAGACGCTGCCTTTGCGCTGGTCGAAACTCTCAAACTCGGCTACCCAGCTACGGGTCGCACTCAGGGCAACGGGGTTCTCAAACTGGGGAAAGTCGCTCACGCCTCACCTCAAGCCGTTGGGGATCGCTTTAACCCATTATTCGGTCTTCGAATTCAGCGCCTGCCCAGGCAGCAAGGAGTCGTCCCACGACGCCCGTCCACGCCGATTCGTAGAGCAGGTCATCCCGGCTGTAGGTCATGTCATGCACGGCCCACCAGGCCGACTCTTCCAGCAAGGAGACCACCTTTCCATCAGAGAGTTGTCCGCACAATTCCCGAGAGGTGGAGCTCTCGGATGCGGTCGCGAAGATGAGCTGAATCGATTCGCGGCTGTAGTGGCGACCAGCAAACAGGTGGACCTCATCCCCATCCGTCCAGAGCCAGAGTTGATGCAAGTCCCAGACCTTGATTTCGCCTTGCTCCACTGCCCAGATCATCTCGGTCCCGTCGTCATACTGGCCAATGAGGTGACCCTCAGCGAGGTAGGCCTCGGTCACCGACTCGACCTCGCTCTCGGAGTGCTTGCTCCAGGCTATCTGCTTGGCACCGT
>CAZEIY010000891.1:0-404 GCA_964512375.1 uncultured Rickettsiales bacterium
ACACCGTTGAGTTCACCAGAGACATTGACTCCTACGAAATATCAGTTGTAGTATCCACCAATTCGAACGGAGAACACGCATGAACCCAGCAGCTTCCCGCCTCCTCCGAACCGCTGGCTTGTTTGCCCTTTTCGGGATGGTCAATGCCTGTGCCAAGCAGAGCGCTCCGCCCAAGCACGGGTTCGAACTCGACCCAGATCCTCTGCCCTTGACAGACGTGTGCGTCACCGAAGGTGTTGAAGGATGCGAAACCCTTGGACAACTCTCGGCCAGGCAAGCCGAATTGCTACAGTTGCACGATACGCAGATGGCCGAAATAGACGCAGCGCTGCAGCCCCTGGTCGACCTCCTGAATCGCCCGGAATCCCTACCGGCCGCCGTTATTGAAGCCGAAGAAATCGACA
>CAZEIY010000891.1:414-1617 GCA_964512375.1 uncultured Rickettsiales bacterium
AGGCCGGGCTCGAGCGGCTCGGCGAAGGCACACGCGAACAGTTTGAGAAGGCCGTGCAACAAGCTTCTTCCACATGGGAGACGCTGGAAGACACCTGGAGCAAAGCGATCTCTTCGCACGCAACTGCGGTACCAAACCAAATCATGGCCGAACGCCAAACCGCACAGATTGTGGTCACTGCTGTCGGTCCGAGACCCCAAATTCCCAACATCAAGCCGATCCCGTTCGATGCCACGTTCTCGCTTCCCAAGCACATCGCTTTGTCACGACTGGCCCGTGACGTTCCGCAATGGCAGGGGGTCGCAAGTCACGTCATCACCAAGCACAGCCTGGAACAAGTGGCGCTGCAAGAGCACCGCTTCTCCATCCAACCTGCTCTAGAGATATCCGCTGTAGATGACGGGTCGATGGCGACGGTGACCATCGCTGAGACCCCAGGCACGAGGCAACGATTGTCCTTCGAGTCCGAGATCCAGGCAGCGGATTTCTGCGAAAATCTCCGTGGCGAGCTGAGGTTTGTACCGGCGAACCAGGTGATTCCCATGAAGGCGGTTTTTAGCTCGGTCGAAGACTCCGGAGGTGCACGATGACATCTCGGACTTCGTGGCTCGCATGCGGTGGGCGAACGGCCGCGCTCTTTCTTCTGTTTCTGGCGACAGCTGTTGCCGAACCCCAATCAGCCATCGGTGTCATCGAACAGGCCGCTGACGAATGGGACGCCCAACAGTCCCTGCTCCAGATCTATCCAGACTCCCATGCCCCAATCGGGTCCACGGATTCTCCGTTCGCCAATCTTCCGTCGAGACTCACCGAAGCGCTCCTTGACCCCCAGCTCGTCTCCGGGAGCTTCTCGGGTGAATCCAACGCGATGACCTTTACCGCCAACTTGCAATTCGTTGCGAATTCGAGCTTTCCCACGCTGGTGGGGGAACTGGAGGAGACTCTGGGTTCACAGGAAGGCAGTGGGGATACGGTATGCATCAGCGGCCCCGGGGAGAAGCAGCAGAGGCTGGTCCTGTCGTCGCCGGCACAGACCGTCCTGCTCAGGGCCGTGGGGGTCAACGAGAGCACCCTTGCATCGATTGAGCAGGTCAGTGCAACCATTGAAGGCAGGCTGTGGGTTCTCTCACCCTCCCGGCTTGGTGAGGCGCTGTACGATGTGCTGGCACAAAGCGCGAAGGACGAGGTCGAGCGCGTCACCCT
>CAZEIY010000892.1:0-1614 GCA_964512375.1 uncultured Rickettsiales bacterium
TGAGTCTCCTCTACGTGGCCGGCATTCTTGAGGAGTCCGGTGCCGAGGTCTGCGTTGTCGACGCCACCGCCAGGGGGCTCTCACTTGAAGAGACGTCGGGCTTCGCAGAGGCGTTCAGGCCCGACGTGATCGGCTGGACTCTGGCGACGCTGGACTTCGCTTTCTCCCTGGAGTGGATCCACACAATCCGCAACCACATCGACGTCCCGGTAGTGGTGGGCGGCATCCACCTATCGCACTATCCACTCGAGACCTTGACGCACCGGTGCATCGACTGGGGTGTAGTGACCGACGCTGAAGTATCACTGGTCGAGTTGCTGTCCACCTGGCGAGCTGGTGGTGATATTGCAGGGGTGGAGGGAATCGTCTATCGCCGCGATGATAAGCCTGTACTGAGCGCGGCGCGGGCTGTCTGGGACAATCTCGATAAGACGGCGCTCCCCGCTCGGCATCTGGTACGGGACGCGAGCTACCGTTCCGTGCTGGCACGAAGCGAGAAGTTCACCGCGATCATGTCCGGCTGGGGTTGTCCGTTCTCCTGTTCATTCTGCGTCCTGCCATCCGTTCCCGTCCGAAGTCGCTCGCCTGAGGCAGTGGCCGACGAGATGGAACACTGCCTCGAAACGATGGGCATCAACGAGTTCGATTTCTTCGATCCGAACTTCTGCCTCGGAACGAAAAGGACCAGTGCGCTGTGCCGGGAATTCCGCAGACGTGGCCTACACCGGCGAGTGGTCTGGTCCGCACGTGCCAGGGCAGACCAGGTCAGTCTTCCCCTCCTGCGAGAGATGGCTGACTCGGGCTGTATCCGCATCTGCCTGGGCCTTGAATCCGGTGATGAGAATATTCTCAAGATTGCAGACAAGGAACAGGGTGGGCTCGCCCAGATGCGGCAAGCCGTGACCTGGGCACGTGAAGCAGGTCTTGAGGTGATGGGCTTCTTCACGCTCGGCCATCGCGGCGAGACGGACGAGACGATCGATCGAACGCGGCAGTTCATCCTCAGCCTAGATCTGGACTTCATCCAGATCGCACCGATCTTCATCCTCCCCGGCAGTCCGTCCTATCAGGCCTACGTCGAGCAGACCGATGATGACTTCTGGCGTACCAACACCCTGCAACCGAAACACTTGAGAGAACTCCCGTTGCCGGACTGCACTCTCACCACAGAACAACTGAAGAGCCATGCACTCAAGATCTACCGCGAATTCTACTTCCGGCCCCGACAGGTGCTGCACGGACTCAAGCGGCTTCGCAGCATCGACGACTTGTCCCGAGCAGTGCGGACATCCCGAACTCTGCTGCCCGCTGGATAAGGGTGAGAGTCCCCTCTTCACATCGTCTTCAAGAGGCACAGTCCGCAGAGAAGGTGCACAACGAGGCGGTAACTGAGTGCCCCGAAGGACTGAGAGGCAAGCTGCCAGATCCATGGGACAACCGCGCTGAAGGTCTCGGCGTTCTGATTGTCTCCCACGGCGAGGAATTCGCTCTGAAGGCCCAGCTACTCGACGGCAAGTACACCATCATCGACAAGCATCGCAAGAAGATGGCAGAAGAGAAGCGATGACCACCGTACAGGGACTACGACTCATGCCGCTGTGGTTGGCGGCGCTG
>CAZEIY010000893.1:0-1612 GCA_964512375.1 uncultured Rickettsiales bacterium
CCCACATGTACGACAATTCATGGAACTACTCTCCAGTCCGCGTGTTTGTGCCACGTCTGGTAGCGACTGCACACGCCGCCACCTCCCCGACAAGAGTACCAAACGTTGGTTTGCGTCATGGGTCAGCGCCCTCAAACCACCCCTGCCACGACGTCCAGTAGGCCCTGATCGTTTCGCCTGTGGGGCCATGACGATTAGCCCGAACGATGGGTAGACTCCTGCACGGAGGCCACCTGAATGTCCGCAAACCGTCTGCTGCCAGTCGCGCTCCTGGTCTTGCTGGTGCTGACGAGCTGCCAGGAAGCGGTGACGCTGTACGACTTCGATGAGGACGGCAGCCTCGACGGAGATGACTGCGCTCCGAGCGACCCGCTGATCCACCCAGGAGCTAGTGACTCGCATGGCGACGGCATCGACCAGAACTGCGACGGAGGTGACGGCATCGACTTCGATGGCGACGGCTACCCCGGCAACGACGACCTTGCCGACCCCAGCGTCTATGACTGTGACGACAACGACGACGCCGTGAATCCCGGCGCAACCGAGGTCCCCGGCAACGGCATCGACGAGGACTGCGACGGCTTCGACGAACTCGACGGCGATGGCGACGGCTCTCCTGATTCGTCGGACTGCGACCCTGAGGACCCCCTCCTCAACGATCGTGATGAGGACGACGACGGCTACTCCACGTGCGAGGAGGATTGCGACGACAGCAATGCCGACCTCTCGCCCCGAGACGCTGACGGCGATGGGATCTCGCTATGCGAGGACGACTGCGACGACGGGGATGCTATGCGCTACCCCGGCAATACCGAGATCTGCGACGGTGTCGACAACGACTGTGACGGAGAGCTGCCGACCGGAGAGGCGGACGCGGACTTCGACGGCTACTCCATCTGCGAGGGTGACTGTGATGACAGCAACGTCAACCTCCTACCCCTCGATGGTGATGGCGACGGCTCTTCTCTGTGTGATGGCGATTGCGATGACGAGAACCCCAGTCGCTACCCCGGTAATACCGAGGCCTGCGACTACCTGGACAACGATTGCGACGGTGAACTGGCTCCCGGCGAGCTGGACGTCGACCTCGACGGCTACGGGATCTGTGATGGCGACTGTGATGACGAGAACCCCGTGGCCAACCCAGCTGATGCGGACGGGGACGGTTACTCGCTGTGCGGTCCCGACGGGGCGGCCGCCTCAGGCGATGAGGACTGCGACGACAGCGACGCCACGCTGACTCCGGCAGATGTCGATTTTGACGGATTCTCTACCTGTACGGGGGATTGCGACGACAACGCCGCTACTGCTCACCCCGGCGCTGTCGAACTCTGCGACGGCCTGGACACCGACTGCGATGGCGTCCTACCTGTCGATGAGAGCGATGGGGATGCTGATGGCCACGCGCTCTGCGACGACTGCGACGATGCCGACCCATTGGTCTACGGCATTGACTCTGACAGTGACGGCTTCAGTCCCTGCACCGGCGACTGCAACGAGACCAACCCGGCTATTTACCCCGGCGCCTACGACAGCCCCGGCGATAGCATCGATCAGAACTGCGACGGATTGGACGGTACGGATGCGGACGGTGATGGCTATGCCGTGGACG
>CAZEIY010000894.1:0-1611 GCA_964512375.1 uncultured Rickettsiales bacterium
AACGCGGTGGAGGCTGGAGGGGCCCAGTCCAGCCAGGTCCTCGTCTCCTGATGGTAGTGGCCGCCAACCTCTTCGACGAGGTGGAAGTCATTACCGACCGCAGAGAGGAAGGGCAGATCTGTCGTCCTCCGCAGAGGGCGGACACAGCCCATGGCGACGGCCTCGTGGACGGACCCGAAGGCAGCTTCTGAGACTTCCTTGAGGGCGGTCTTGCCCCCGTGCCAAGGGAGGGTCAGAGAGTCTCCAACGAGGGCGATGAAGCGCGCCTTGGTGATGGGCCGGAGGCAGGACGCGCTTGTACTGAAATCAGCGTCGCGCTCACAGAGCTTTTCATGACCCAGACTGAAGAAGAGACGATCGGGGTGGCGAGCTTCGAGAAGAAGCCAGACGAGAGCGCGTTGCTCGGCAGGTGCTTTGTCTCGCCAGGCCGCCTTCTCAAGGGGGCGAGGCTCGGCAATGGGGCCGATGGTCAGCTTAGTAATCCATGCCGGGAGTTCGGCGGGCGGGTGCTTCTTGGTCATGGCTACACCTCCCCACGCGGCACGTCGCTCGGTACGTGCGGGTTGTGGATGAACGTGAGCCCCGACGAGGCCTTGGCTGCCGACATCTTCTGAGTGCCAGCTTCGGTGAGGAAGAGATGGGACATACCTGTTTTATTTGGTCGGGCCCGCTTAACACCACCGAGCGGATGGAGAAAGCCCAGCATGACCTCCTCGACTTCGGGCGGCACGGTTCGGTAGTCCTTGCCCAACTCGAAGAGCCCCTGTTCGATCATCCCGTGCAGCCAGGCCGCCATCCCCTCCATGAGGTCGTCGATCAACGAGCCACAGGTGCCATTCCACCAAAAAACCGTGAGCACGCTACGTGCCGAAGGCTGGCCCACAAGGAGGTAGCCGACTTCTTCGATCCCGTAGCGCCTCGTCAGGTGCGGCGTCGGGATGTCGATGAGGGGGACGAGGTAGAGAGCTAAGTCATTGACATCAGGGGCGTTCTTGTGAGATCGTTTCATTGGTTATCCTATGAGTTGGGAGCCGCTTTCCTTTTGCGGGGTGGGCGGCTCTCAGTCGTTCTGGGGGGCGGTCTAGGTGGGGGAGGCAGCCTCACTGATCTCACGCAGCATCTCGACGAGGGCCTCGACCTGCTTCTCGGCCTCGGCGTCCTCGCCGCAGCGCTCATGAAGGTGGGCGAATGCGAGGGTCCTCGGGTCGCCGTCGATGAGGCCTTCCCCAGCAGCACGCCAAATGACCGCTGACCGGGCGACGAGCAAGCTCTGGTCCAGCCAACTCCAGGCAAGACAACCGAGCAAGGAGTCAGGGTCGTGCCCTTCGTGGTTGATCTCGCCGAGGGCCTCTGCCGTGGCGGCGAGGCCGGGCTGGGTGTAGAGGAAGTCCTCGGGAGTGGGCGTGATGTTGATATCGTTGGAGGTCATGAGGATGACTCCGTGTGGTCGGACGAGGCAAGCGGGCCTCGTCCGGGGTGGTTGGGAAAGCCCCGCTCGGCCAGGAACGAGCTAGAGCTGGGACGGACGGGGCTGGACGTTGCGTTCCGACACCCACGCTTCGAGGGTGCGAGGCTCGAAGCGCACGCACCGACTCGACAGGCGGATGTGCG
>CAZEIY010000895.1:0-1610 GCA_964512375.1 uncultured Rickettsiales bacterium
ATACCCCCCAGGTTCTGTCACCGCCCTCTTGATAAGCTCTCTCAGCGCACTGCTCCGAGGGGGAGTCATGAAGCGAAGTCGGCTGCTGCTCTTGCTGACCCTGCTTGTTCCAGGCCTTGCTGTCGCCCAGGAGCCGAGCAACAGGACGCCTTTCGAGAGCCTGGAGCAGATAGTTGCGCACTACGGCGAGTTGATCGCGGACAATCCCTTCGCTGCGGACAACCCCTCCCACCAGCACGAGATCATCACCGCCTACCAGAAGCGTGACCGCTTCGACGAGGCGAGCGCCGAAATCACCAAGCTGGTCGAGGTCTACGGCCGGGACGGCCGCTGGGCGCGAAAGAATCAGGACAACAAGGAGGCCAACAGAGAGTCGGAACGACTCATTGAACTGAACCTCTACGACGTCGCCCTGGAGAAGCACCAACAGGCACTCAAGCAGCGTTCAGCCAATCTCCTCAAGCTGGCCGAATCCAACTACGCGGCCTACCTGGACTACTTCCCGACGGGCCATCGCAGCTATGACGCTCGCTACTGGTACGCCGAGGTCCTGTACAAGCTGAACCGCTTCGAGCAGGCCACCGACGAGTACGAGAGGGTGGTCGCCCTCGATGCCCGCGGCAAGTGGCTGAAGAACGCTGCAGAGAACCAGATCTTTGCCATCGAGAAGGTGCTCAAGCCCATCAAGGGCAAGCTTGATGCTGCAGCCAAGAAGTCACTCCGTGAGTTGCAGCGTTCCGGCACGGGCGTGGGCAAGTACGCCGAGATCGAGCTGCACCCCTGGGAGCAGAGGCTGGTCAAGGCTTGCGACTCCTACGCGAAGGCGCTGCCCGACGACAAGAAGAGCCAGGCCTTCCTGTACAAGGCAGCCCTGCTACTGCATGACCGCAACCACTTACACGAGAGCAACCCGCGCTTCCTGAAGATCGTTCGCGCCAATCCCAAATCGGAGATGGCGCAGTACGGCGTCCACGAGATCCTGGAGTCCTACAATCGGATCGAGGACTGGCAGGGGCTCGCCACGGCTGCTCGCGAGTTCTACGCCCACCCCGACATCGGGCAGAGCGAGAAGTTCAAGGCCGAGCTGAAGAACATCTACCAGCGAGCAACCTTCAAGATCGCCGAGGGCTTCGTGGAGTCGGACAAGTTCTCAGAAGGGGCCGGTGCTTTCGAGCGCTTCTACCGGGAGTTTGGGGACAGCGAGCTCCGCGACCTCGCGCTCTACAACGCAGCCTATTTCTTCGGCAAGGCGGGGAACGTCGAGAAAATGGTGGAGTTGCGCCTCGAGTTCCTCGATACCGTCCTCGAGCCCTTTGGTATTCACACGAAGAACATGATGCTCTGGGAGAGTAACCTCCACGCATTGGGGATCCACTACCGCGGCTCGGGCGAAGTGGAGCGCGCCAACCTGTACTTGCGTCGGGCCTGCGCTGAAGGCTACGCAGAGTCCTGCGAACTGCTCGGAGAGTGACGTCCCAACCCGAAGGCACCTCACAGTCTTTGCGCTGCACTGCCCTCCTCCGATAGAGCCCAGCCCCCAGTCGGCGCATACCCCCCAGCATCCATCCCGTTAGCCCGGTGCGTTAGCATGGCCGGATGGTCCAGCCCCC
>CAZEIY010000896.1:0-1610 GCA_964512375.1 uncultured Rickettsiales bacterium
TCATTCCGGTCCTGGTGACCTTCGCTGTCGTACCTTTCGGCGGGCCCTTTCAGCCAGGCGTGATGATGGGAGAGGTGCTCGGTACGGTGGGCCTCACCTCTGCCGGTGCGATGGTCTCGGAGTTCTTCGGTAGCACGACGTATCAGTTGCAGCTGGCCGACCTGAATGTGGGGTTGCTGTTCGTCTTCGCCATGGGCGGCACGGGCATCTTCTCGGCCGCTCTTGCGGGTTGGTCATCCAACAACAAGTACTCGCTCATGGGTGCGCTCCGGTCGAGCAGCCAGATGATCTCGTACGAGGTCTTCATGGGCATGGCCATTCTCGGCATCCTCATGGTCTACGGCACGGTCGACATGGGGCTTATCGCTCAGAAGCAGGGCGATGTGTGGTTGGGCTTTGTGCCCAGTTGGGGCGTGTTCGTGCAGCCGCACATGTTCGTGATCTTCCTGGTCGCCCTGATGGCTGAGAACAAGCGCGTGCCTTTCGATATGCCCGAGGCCGAGTCCGAATTGGTTGCTGGGTACTTCACCGAATACAGCGCCATGAAGATGGGCTTGTTCATGATGAGCGAGTTCATTGAGATCGCAGTGATCTCGGGTCTCGTCACTACGCTCTTCTTTGGCGCGTACCACCTGCCCGGCGTTCACGCCGCTACGGACGTCTGGTATTGGGCAAGCCACGGTGGCGCGTCTGAGGCGATGAATGTCATCTGGGGCATGGAGGTTCCGCATGTAGCGGTGGTCGCGCTCCGAGTCCTGACATTCCTGGGCAAATTGTGCTTCTTCTGTTGGTTCCTGGTGCTGATCCGCTGGACTCTGCCGAAGTTCCGCTACGACCAGGTGATGCGTCTGGGCTGGAAGATTCTTCTGCCGATTTCCCTGGTTAACCTCGTGATCACAGCGGTCGTACTGCTGTTGATTGGAAACTGAGGAGTTCGTCATGGTCGATCTCGGACGTAACGAAGACTTTCGTAACATTGTCGATGGTCATGAGCTGCCTGCTCCAGCGTATCCGGGGGAGTTCACCGAGGGCGAGATCGTCAAGTACTACAACCCCGAGCAGATGACGTGGGTCGAGCGGAGCTACCTGCCTCACTCGCTCCTTGGCCTGCGCATCACAGCGCGGCGCTTCTTCTTGAATATGGCCCAGTGGATGAAGTGGCTGGTCATGACGTTGATGGGGAAGGGCGCAGAGGCCAAGAAGGGCGCTGTCACCATCTACTATCCCGAGGAGTCACGCTCTGACTACTCGCCGATCACTCGTGGCAAGCACATTCTGACCATGCGCCCCAGTGGCGATCCTCAGTGCGTCGCCTGCTACATGTGCGCCACTGCCTGCCCTTCCTTCTGCATCCACATCGTCGCAGGCGAGCACCCCGACCCCCAGGTCGAGAAGTTTCCGGTGCGCTTCGACATTGAGATTGATAAGTGCATTTTTTGTGGGTACTGCGAGGAGGCCTGTCCGGTGGATGCTATTCGCCTGACTCCGGACGTGCACCTGGTCGACTACAAGCGTGAGCGCATGGTCTATGACAAGCAGTTCCTGATGAACTGGAACCCCACCTACAGCGACATTGAGCACATCTACCCCGGTGACCAGCCGCGCAAGGG
>CAZEIY010000897.1:0-808 GCA_964512375.1 uncultured Rickettsiales bacterium
AGAAGGAGATGGCACGAGACAAGAATCGTCGTCTGCGCGACCTTGAAGCCACATTCTCCGGTGTCGTAGGAGCGGACCAATAGTGCGCTTCCGGGTTTCGATAGCGGTTGCGGTTCTGCTTCCGGTCTTGCTGGTACCCGTGTGGGTGTCGGCCGCGACGGAGGAGGATGGCGCGGCCGCGGCGCGGGAGCGAGTTGTGGACGAGCGCTTTGAGTGCGTTCCTGCGGAGCGTCCGGCCCGGGAGCCTGAAGATCTGGGTTTTGACCAGTACGCGCTGCCCCTTGATCCGGTGGTCTCCGGCGAGCGGGAGGCGATGCCGGCCAGCGCCCCTGCCCCTTCGGCTGCAGAAGGGGAGGCAGGGGCTGCCGAAGAGTCTGCCGCTCCTGTTGCGGAGCCTGACGAGGCGGAGTTTGATGCCTGGCGTGCTGCCGTGGAACGCTACAAGGCACGTACCGGGGAGTTTAGTGATGAGGTTAGCCGTCTGATTAGGCGTGATTTCGACGAAGAGGTAGCTGAACTGCGCGGTGGCTATGACACCCTGGTCGACCGCGCAGATCTTGAAGAGAGGCTGCTGCGTGACAAGGCCATTACGGCCCACGAGGTGTTCGTCGAGAAGCACCCGGACTCCCCCTACACGGCTCGTCGCATGTTCCGGCTGGCAGAACTGTACTTCGAGAGTGCCGAGGAGGATTTTCTGGTCGAGAACGTCAAGTACGACGAGTTGGTCGACATGTTCGACGCAGGCAAGGTCGATTTTCTGCCGGAGCCTCCCGAGAAGGACTATCGCCGCTCGATCGCGCAGTACAAG
>CAZEIY010000897.1:818-1610 GCA_964512375.1 uncultured Rickettsiales bacterium
GATCATCAAGCGATTCATAGACTACGAGGACCTCGGCGCCGTCTACTACATGCTGGGCTATTGCTACAGCGACGAGGCAGGGCGGCACCTCGACCCTCAGCGCGCTGCTGAGGTCTACCGTGAATTGCTTGCAAACGTGGACGTCAGCGAGTACCGCGCTCAGGCCTACTTTCGTCTCGGCGACCTCTTTTTCGAAGAGAACGATAGCGACCGGGCGTTGGACTACTACGACCAGATCCTGGCTGAGTTCGATAGGAGGCGGATCGACGGGGAGCTGAGCTCTGGTGAAGACAAGCTCTATGAACTGGCCCTCTACAAGGTTGCCTGGTCCTTGTACAAGCTGGACCGGCTTGAGCTGGCCATGTCTCGCTTTATGGAGCTCATCGACTGGGCCGAAGCCAAGGAAGCGCGGACCGGCAAGGGCGCGGACCTCAAGGGGGAGTCCATTCGCTACCTGGCGATTTCCATCTCGGACGTTGCCACCGAGCAGGGGGTCTCGCCGATTGGTCCGGCCGACTCGCTCCTGTCTGCGAAGGGCGACCGCGAATGGGTCTATGAGACCTACAAGGAGTTGGCTGGAATCCTGAAGGACCAGGCTCGCTTCGACGAGGCGATCGAGGCTTATTTGTACTTGCAGCAGAAGTATCCGCTCAGTCCCGATGGACCTGAGTTCCAGAACAACGTCGTGGTGCTCTACTCCAACCTGATGCCGCCCGATCAGAAGGCGGCAGCCGATGCCCGCGTCACTCTGACGAACATGTATGGCCTCTCCAGTCCCTGGTATGAGGCCAA
>CAZEIY010000898.1:0-382 GCA_964512375.1 uncultured Rickettsiales bacterium
CTCGATGCGAGTGACCGTCCCCAACGTCGTCGCCGGACCAGACACAGCAAACAAGAAGCGCCATTCGGGTCCGCCGGCAGTGACTTCACAAGCGAAACTTGCGTCCAGGGCCATCAAGGCTTCAGGCTCTCCGTTACCTCCGGAGCAGGAGAGCAGGAGAGCGTATGTGGACATCAGAAACAGGCTGGACGAGCGCATGTCTTGTCTCCCATCTGTGCCGACAAGGCTTCGCGGAAGCGCCGGCAGAGGGTTCGATCTACTCCCTCCAAGCTACATCGGAACCAGGGCTTTCCGCACCCGGGACTCGATTCCTTCACCTATCCATGATATCCCCACATGCAGCGGGTCGTCGTGCGGGTGCAATCCCGTGAGCACGTCGACT
>CAZEIY010000898.1:392-1608 GCA_964512375.1 uncultured Rickettsiales bacterium
CTTGATTTCGAACCGGTTTCGGAGGTGTGAGATTAGAAGACGAAGGCCCCCAGTAATGCCAGTGGACCGCGGTCCACGTCGCAACAGGATGATCCGAATCAGCCCCATTCGTCTGATTGGCGCGGACGGCGAGCAGGTCGGAATTATAGAGACGAGCGAGGCCATCATCATGGCCCAGGAAGCTGGTCTCGACCTGGTCGAAGTCTCCCCCGATGCCCGCCCCCCCGTGTGCAAGCTCCTCGACTACGGACGGCACAAGTACGAGCAGTCGCGCATGGAGCGTCAGAGCCGCCGTAACTCCACGGACACCACACCCAAAGAGGTGCGTTTCCGCCCGAACACCGGCCAACGCGACCTTGAAGTGAAGATCGACCGGACCAAGAAGTTCCTCGACAACGGACTCAGAGTACGCCTGACAGTCCGCTTCCGAGGAGCTGAGATGCGCCGTCAGGACGTCGGCCGGGCAACTCTGCGCAAAGCCACTGAGATGCTCGAGGGCTTCGGCAAGCTCGACAGCCCGATCCCCGAGATGCAGGGACGCATGCTCTCAGTCACGATGTTGCCTCTGGCGAAAAAGGGCCAGGCCGGAGACAAGCCGGACGACAAGCCAGTAGCGAAGAAGACGACTGCACCGGCCCCGCAAGAGGCTGCCAAGCCAGCCGCAAAGAAGGCAGAAGCGAAGGCCGCGAAGCCGGCCGAGCAAGAGGCTGCCAAGCCAGCTGAAAAGAAGACCGCTGAGCCGGCCGAGCAAGAGGCCGCCGAACCGGCCGCGAAGAAGGCAGCCAAGCCGGCCGCGAAGAAGGCAGCCAAGCCGGCCGCGAAGAAGGCAGCCAAGCCGGCCGCGAAGAAGGCAGCGAAGAAGGCGGACAATCAAGCCGAGCAAGAGGCCACAACTGAGAACGAAGCGCCGGCAAGCAGCGAATAGCAGAGTGTATTGAGGCGGCCGCGAGGGCGGCATAGATAGGGCGAGAAACCCCGAGGTCTGTTGATGGCTGCCAACATGGACATCGTCATCGCGGAGTGGCGCGGGCGCATGCTGGCCGAATACCGCTCTGCATCCCTTGCCTCGGAGTTCCTTTCCTGGCTGTTGCGCCTGGGGTTCTCTTCCGAAACCCTGCAGACTGCTCACCGGTTCGTCGGCAACGAACTCGACCACGCCGACATGAGCTTCGAAATCTACAGCGCGCTCGGTGGTGAAGAGGATCCTGCGGACCTT
>CAZEIY010000899.1:0-1607 GCA_964512375.1 uncultured Rickettsiales bacterium
GATGGAGATGATAGAGACTGTGACGTAGTTGGCGACGATGACGACTCGGCGGGTGATGATGACGACTCGGATGTCGAGTTGCCGGGCGACGCAGACGGCGACGGCTACGCGGAAGAAGACGACTGCAACGACAGCGATCCGGCAGTGAACCCCGGCGCCACGGAAGTGTGCGACCTGATCGACAACGACTGCGACACTGTGGTCGACGAGGACGACGCGCAGGGTGCACCTACCTGGTACATGGACAGTGACGGCGACGGCTACGGTCTCGAGTCCGAAGCAATGGTCGCCTGCAACCAGCCGCACGGCTATGCCGACTACTCCGGTGACTGCGACGACTCGGATCCGAGCTGGCACCCCGGCGCACAGGAGCCGGACTGCACCGACCCCAACGACTACAACTGCGACGGGTCGGTCGGCTACCTCGACTCGGATAACGACACCTTCGCTGCCTGCGCAGACTGCGATGACTCCAACGCTTCAATCAACCCCAGCGCCGGCGAGGTCTGTAACTCGGTCGACGACGACTGTGACGCTCAGGTCGACGAGGCCGGCGCCGTTGGCGAGAGCACCTGGTACCTCGATGCCGATGGCGACACCTGGGGCCGAGCAAACTGGAACTCCACTTCGTGCGTAGCCCCCGTAGGCTTCGTGGCCAACCAGGAGGACTGCGATGATCTGGATCCCGCCACCCACCCCGGCGCCGCCGAGCTCTGCGACGACGGCATCGACAACGACTGCCAGGATGGCGATGAAGTCGGCGATAACGACGGCGATGGTAGCCTCTCGCCGAGCTGCGGCGGTGATGACTGCGACGACGACAACGCGGCGATGCACCCGGAGGCAGAGGCCGAGCTCTGCGACGGCTTTGACAATGACTGCAGCGGCACCCTTCCAGCCGATGAGGCTGATGCGGACGCGGACGGCTACGCCCAGTGCGCACCGCTCCAGGCAACGCACGCGTCTACACTCGTCGGCGACGACGATTGCAATGACAGCGACAGCGCGATCAGTCCTGGCGCCACCGAGGTGTGTAACAACGGCATCGATGACGACTGCAACGACCTTGTTGACGATGGATGCACGCCAGCCTTGGGTATCGATGCCGACGCGGACGGCTTTTGCACAGGAACCGGCTCCTGCCTGGACACCTCGGCTACGCCCGGCGACTGCGATGACAACAATGAGTTTGTCTACCCCGGCGCGCCGTGGCGCTGCGACGGCCAATACAACGACTGCAATAGCCCTGGAACGGACTGGAGGGAAAACGACGATGACGAAGACGGCTTCATTCCGTGCACACCCCTACTGTCTCCGCACCCCGCGTACGTCCAGGGAGGCAACGACTGCGACGACGGCCCGCTCTCGGCCCAACCAGGAAGCACAGTCAATGGGGAGGACATCTATCCCGGCGCGGTCGAGACCTGTGACAGCATCGATTCAGATTGTGACGATGACCTGGTAGATGGCTTCACCGACACCGATGGTGAGGGCGTGCCTGACTGCATCGACCTTTGCCCCACCGGCGAGACGGGCTGGGTCTCAGACCCGTCTACCGATCATGACCGTGATGGTTGCCGGGACGCAGGTGAGGACCTCGACGACGA
>CAZEIY010000900.1:0-218 GCA_964512375.1 uncultured Rickettsiales bacterium
CCTCAATCCAGCCTGTCCCCTGCGGTGTCAGGTACATCTTCTATCCCTGGGATCGTTGCAGCGACTCTGCCGGCTCAGGAGAGCCGGAAGCGGGTCCGATCAGCATTCCTCCACGCGACGTGGGTGGTCGGACCTTCCTGATCGATGGGGGTGAACTGTGCGAATTTTCCGAAGCTGTCTCTGGGCAGCGGCTTCTCAGCCCAGGGGTTGTGGAGCAC
>CAZEIY010000900.1:228-1607 GCA_964512375.1 uncultured Rickettsiales bacterium
GTCCGCCAGTACGACGGCAGACAGGTGGGCGTAGTTCGGATCGGAGAAGATGCCGTACTTGCTGCTCTCCTGCTGATACGAGCGAATCTGCTCACGGCGGCCGTTGTGAGTTGTCCAGTGGAAACTGTAGTCAGGCTTTCCATACATGTAGTCCTGCATGAAAGCCGAAGGCAGGGTCCAGTGCTCGTTGGAGAAGACCGTCGCCACCAGCGGCTTGTCTTTCGGAGCGTCCTTCTCCCCAGAGTCCACCAGCTGACCGATACACGACCCGATGGACTCGAGCACCTCGGGGGTGTGGAGCGGCGAGATCCGGAAGCGAACCAGCGAACGGCGGTCCTCGATGAGCTTATCGAGAATGGAGAACTCAAGGTGGATAGTCTCGTCGCGATACTCAGCGTACTTGCCGTGCCAGTCCCCATCATCGAGCGAATCGAGCCAGACCTGCAGCGCCCGCTTGATGGGCCTGGGATCAAAGTCGTAGGGCAACCATCGCTTCAGGTAGACCGAGAAGTGGTAGTGGTGATGGATCTGGTTGAGTTCACGGATGAGATGACGATAGACGCTCATCGAACCGCGCAACTGCACCTCGGGCAGGTATGCGACGACGCCCAGGCCGAACTCAGAGTCATCGTGCGCCTTCACGGTCATCCAGCCTCCCGGACGCACGGCATGCTGCCCGACCCGGATGTCGTGGTAGCGAAGGATCTCGTGCATCGCGAGTTCACTGAAGGCCTGAAAGAAGATCTCGTTCTCGAGCTGAGTCAGGCGCTCGCCGTAAAACGACTGCGCCTTCGGCTCCACGTGTCCCCACCACTCCTCGAGTTGTGTGCGAAAGCCCTGGATCGCGGGTTCTTCGCGAGTGAGCAACGACACCAGGAAGGACGGATGCGGGCGCGGCAACTGGCCGAGTTCATCGCGCAATTCGTCGGTGAACAAGACGTCTGAGCTCAAGTGCAGACTCCGAAGGCCATATCGGCAGGGCAGAACGAAACAGTATACGCACCTCACCCTCGGCCACGCAAAAAGAGGCCTCAAGTGGGCTGCTTCGGGGGGCCAGCCCTGGTGACGGCGCGCACCAGGCCTATAATCGGCACAATGAGGCCGGATGAGCTAGCACGAGCCATCTTCGACACCATCGACGAGGGTCTCATTCAGCGCCTCTACCAGATGGCGTCGGTAGACCCCGAGACAATCTTTGCTGACCTGCGCCGGGCGGGCCACGACGTCACCGCTCTCGAAGACCTGCGCAGTCTTCCCACCGAAGTCATCGACTCCGTGGCCGACGAGTACATCCGCATCGCTCGTCGCAAGGCAGCAGTGGGCGGCGTGTCCTTGGGAATCGGCGGCTGGCTGGGACTCGCGCCAGGCCTGTCTCAACT
>CAZEIY010000901.1:0-1601 GCA_964512375.1 uncultured Rickettsiales bacterium
CGCCATCACGTGGAACATCAATCGACTCCCCGTGGTCTTTCCCCTGCTCCCCTGGGGTGTTCCACTGCCACCGGCTCCGCTCGATGAGGAGGGCGTGGAGTCACTGCTGGACGCGATGGTCGAGATGTGCGATGCACGACACTGCCGCGGCCAATACGGACCTCCGTTGCCGAGATTGCAGGACAGGGCTCTGAGCGTCCTGGCGATGACCCGCGGAATTTCGCTGTACGTACGGGAGACCGTATGCCCATCGGCTCAGACGAATCCAGTCGAACATGAGCTGTGCATGCAGCGAAGACACCAGGATCCGCACGCCCAGACCGGACCGGCACGACTGATCCTCGGAGGGGGCAATCGTTGCGGATCCACCCCCACCATTGTGCTGCCGACCTTCGGAGGCGGGCGGGATCTTCAGGTGTGTAGGAGCGAACCCTGATTCGTGTCACAGGGTGAGCTGGAGCCGCCAGCCGTCCCACACAATGCGCGTCTTGTTGTCGTCGATCATCACGGACACCCCTCGCATAGAAATGCTGACGCGAAGCTCGGCGGTCGAGCAACGAGCATATCAATCCCGGACATAAATGATTGAAAAGCCAGCTATAAACACAACTTTTAGCCGTGTTGGTGCAAGCATATTCAGGGCGTCACCGGCCCTTCGAGACGCACGCTCTCGATTTGCTGGTCCTCTCGAGGAGATGGTAGCCTGCGGACGTTCATCGCAGGAGGTGGTGGTGCGCATTCGATGCCTGGTGATGATCCTGGGGTTGTTCGCATGTACCAGTGAAGGCGCCAAGTTGAGCGTGGGCGGCACACAAGCCGACACAGGCACCGGCACCGACACAGGTACCGACACAGGTGTGAGTGAGGGAATGAGCTGCTGGGTGATCATGGGTGACCACGCAAACACCTACTGCTTCGAGCCGGTGGATGTCTGGCCGAGCCCTGGGTTCGAGACGCAGTGCAGGAAGGGCGCGACGTATCTCGGATTCGTGGCTGATTACTGTCCCAGCGTAGACGTTATCGCCCTCTGCCACATCCCCGACGGCACAGGCGGTGACTATCTGGGGGCAGCGACCGGGTACTACTACAAAGGCGACCCGTTCCCTGAATCCGGATGCACGTCGGCAGGTGGGACATTCGAGGACCTGAGCAAGAAGTAGCGGCCGACGCGCACCGACGACTGGAACCCCCATTGCCCCACCGCCTCCACCTCACAGCACTGGCCCTGATCCTCGGCTGCCAGGACTCCGCCGGCGACAAGGCCGCGTCCGACACCGGAGAAGAGGTCGAGGAACCCACCTGTGTCGACGAGCCGGACACCCTGCACCTCGCCTGGCCGCTCGAGGGCTCCGACGCCCAGGACTGGGCGACGGCCAACTACGTCGACCTCGATGCCGGGACCGACGTGGCTGACTACAGCGGCAACACCGGCGAGCTGGCGAAGACGTACGACGGACACCAGGGCATCGACATCGGCATCTCCAGCTTCCGTCGCATGGACGAGGGCATCCCCGTCCTCGCGGCTGTTTCCGGCGAGGTCGAGTACGTCATCGACGGCTTCGAGGACCGCAACACCGAGTGTGTGAACTACGACGCGAACG
>CAZEIY010000902.1:0-1598 GCA_964512375.1 uncultured Rickettsiales bacterium
CCGCTCCAAGAGCCAGCTCGGGCAGGCTCACATCCCAGACCTTGGTGGTGGTCTGCTGAAACTGTCCATCACCGACATCAACAGCGTCGACAGTCTGCAGGAGCCTCATCACTGCAGAGATACTGCCCTGCACCAACAGTCCATCGCCTCGCCAGGCGAGCCCGACGCCAGCCCGCAGATCATGCGCAACAGTATCCCGAGCCGATCGTTCGGCGCGAGAGTTGGGTGAGATCAGGTTGTCGTCATAACGAAAGGTGCCGAACGCAATGTCGTAGGTGAGACCTGGGCTGACAACCAGACCCTCGCTCGCGTCGCCGATCTTGACCCTTGCTCCGCCACCAACTCGAAGATCTCGATCGAGGGCAAGCACCTGATCAATGACGGTATCAGCATCACCAGAACTGGTCTCGACCGTACTGACAGAGTCCCTCCAGGAAGTGAGATTACCGACCCTGAGCCAGACCTCGGGCCTGGTGCGATCCGCTCGCGTGCCCCGGGACAATCCCAGGGTCGCGTTGAAGAGGTGAGTCTGAGAGCCCACCACCGTCGACTGCTCCAGGTCATCCTGGTCGGAATCATCGATGTCCCAGACACGACTCGAACCACCGGCATAGTAAAAGTTCATACCGAAGCGAGTCTTCGAGGACTCATCACCGAATCCCACGAACAGATCGAGGGGAAACCGGAGCGCTTCGCTGGTCTCGGTTGGTCCATCGGCTCCACCCAGAGGGCCGCCAGGTCCATCGGGCATGTAGGCGAGAGCAACCGGCCAGAGCGCTGCATCAAAACCATAGAGCGTCGGACTGCGGTTGAGCGCCACACCCAGAGTGAACACCTCTTTGATCGTGACCGCCGCGCCGCCGTGTGGATCCACGCCCACCACGCCCCCTGAACCCGTCAGTCCAAGGGAGAACCAGGCTCTGTTGGAGAAGACACCGATGTCAGCAGGGTTGGTGAATGCGAAGGACGAGTCTTCAGTGAAGAGGGCCACACCGCCCAGAGCTTCGACCCGTGCCGCATCCGCCGCAGCAAGATTAGGAACAAGAAAGAAGAGCCCGAACGCAACAGAACAGAAAGCAACACGAGAGTGGCTAAACACAGGGTCCTCCCAGATCGTTCAGGCATGCTACCACCACGCACTTTGAGTCGCCGCCTCAATCCAACTTTGCCCGACAGCCAGTCCGATCCTTCTACGTTGTTGACTTGAACCATCGCCCCTGGAAGGCTTGGCGACCGCAAAGATCCGGGGTCATTGCCTGGGTTTCAGTTCAGCCAAGAGAGTCGGAACATGCACATAGACATCGAGTCGAGACCGTCCTACGGAATGGCCGTTGTGACCCTTGATGAAGGTCAGTCCATCTTCGCCGAATCGGGCTCGATGGTTGCCATGAGTGAACAGCTCGAGGTGGATACCCGCTTCAGTGGTGCGGGCAAGGGTGGCATCCTGGGCTGGCTGAGGGCAGCACTGACCAGCATTCTCCGGATGGCTCTGGCAGGCGAGTCAATGTTCGTCAATTACTTCACCGCTACAGGCAATGGACAGCAGGTGATGCTCGCCCCCGATATGGTCGGAGACGTCGAGCAGATCCCACTGAGCG
>CAZEIY010000903.1:0-817 GCA_964512375.1 uncultured Rickettsiales bacterium
GCCGACAGCGACGGTGAGACCACATGTGATGGGGACTGCGATGACCTGGATGGCAACTTTGCCACCTCGCTCGATGAGCTCTGCGACGGGCTCGACAACAACTGCGATCAGGTGGTTCCTGACGAAGAACTCGATGTCGATGGTGATGGCTACGTAGTCTGCGTTTGGGTGGGTGCCTTGCCCTCGCCCGCCGGCGACGATGACGACTCCGCAGGCGGTGACGATGATGACTCCGCTGGTGACGACGACGACTCCGCTGGTGACGATGATGATTCGGCAGGTGACGACGATGACTCAGCCGGTGATGACGACGATTCGGCTGTGCCCGTTGCAAGCGAGATTGTTGGGGGAGGGGACTGCAATGATGCGAACCCTCAGATCTCTCCAGCGGCGGTGGAGGTCTGCGATGGTGTCGACAATGACTGTGATGGTGGTGTCGATGACACGGCGGTCAGCGGTGCGGAGACTTCATTCGCCGATGCCGATAACGATAACTTCGGAGACCTTGCGGATTCAGTGACCCAGTGCGGGGTTCCAGCAGGCTATGTGTCCAACGGAACAGATTGTGATGATACGGACGATGCGGTGTATCCCGGTGCGGTCGAGGCCTGTGATGCCATCGACAGCGACTGCGATGGCTCGGTCGTCGATGAGGACGTGGATACGGATGGCGACCTCGAACCCGACTGCACGGATGTCGACGATGATGGTGATAACCATCTCGATGCCGTGGACTGCGAGCCTCTTGACTCCACCATCAACCCTCTGGCGATCGAAGTCTGCGATTCGGTGGACAACAACTGTGATTCGGTGATCG
>CAZEIY010000903.1:827-1594 GCA_964512375.1 uncultured Rickettsiales bacterium
GACAGCGCCCAGGATGCAACGCTCTGGTACGCCGATCTGGATGGGGATGGCCACGCCGGCTCCATCATCATTCAGCTTGCCTGCAGCGCTCCAGTGGGCTTCCTGGCGAGCTTTGATGACTGCGATGATCTGGATGCCAGCAGCTATCCGCAGGGCACCGAGATCTGTGACGGCAGCGACAACGACTGCAACCAGCTGATCGATGACAACGCCGCTGACGCCATTAACTGGTATGCCGACACCGACGGCGACGGCTACGGCGATGACTCCGGCGCCATCGGCACGGTCACCACGGCCTGTGACGCACCGACCGGTAGCGTCGCGGATTCCACTGACTGCGACGACGGGGATGCTGACATCTCACCAGCGGCCACCGACGTGGCGGGCGATGGGGTCGACAACGACTGCGATGGCACAGATGCCCCCCTCGGGACCTTCCTGGGGGATCTCACCCTCACCACGGATGCAGGCTTGAGCTTCTTCTGCAGCCAGTACGACGCGCTGTACGGCTCGCTGACCGTGCAGGGTTCGTCGGTGACCGATCTCACCGATCTCGGCTGCCTGCGAGAGATTTACGGGACTCTCTGGGTCATGTCGACGAGTCTGGCCACGGCATCCTTGCCGAACCTCACTCTGGTTCAAGGCGACATAGCTGTGAATGGGAATTCGCAACTCACGTCGTTGAGTTTTCCCGCTCTGGCTGATGCCCAGAATCTGGAGGTGTCCTCGAACTCTGCCCTCGAGTCGGTTAGCGCCGATGTCCTGAC
>CAZEIY010000904.1:0-1593 GCA_964512375.1 uncultured Rickettsiales bacterium
TGGCCTCGTTTCCGTTGGCATCGGTGGCAGTCAGGCTGAGCGCATACGCCTCGCTCTGGGCGGTGTCGGACCACGTGTAGGGTCCCAGGGCAGCGCCCGCCGCTGTAGCAGCGCTCCCAGGGGGACGGCTCAGCACGGTGGTATAGGTGTAGGGTGCCACCCCTCCAGTGAAGGCATTGAACGTCGTGGTGGCCGGAGCGGTGCCAGCAGCAAGATCCTGACGGGCAGGGTCGGCGCCTGCGACGAAGTTGGAGCTTCCTCCCCCTCCGCCACCCGAAGGTGTCAGGAACGAGACTCCGCGGCTCAGGTTGGAGCTTCCTGTGCTCAGGCCGCTGTAGAGAGGGGTCGGGCGTTTGCGCTGGGCCATAGCGGGATGATAGCACCCGCACCTGCTCCGGTCGAAAACCCGGGGTGCTACGGGTGCTATTTGAGTGGGTCTGCCGGCGGCCACCATGGGCGACCGCTCGGACCGAATACGGAGAAAGCGGTGAGTGGGGGTGTCGCTGGCGCTGCTGGCGCTGCTGGCGCTGGGGCATCGGGCACGGCCTCCTCGCTACGCTCGGAGCCACGGCAATCGGTGTCGGCGAAGTCCGGTCCAGCCACGACCTCCCAGGTGCCATGCGCGATGTAGGAGTCCGCGAAGCGGAGCGCCGCTCGAACAAACTGGCTGTAGGTCAGGCCGAGGTCCTTCAAGAGGCGCATTGCGTCCGCCCGTTCCGTCTCAGTGACGCGCACGTCGGGCAGCTTGCAGTTGGACCTGCGCCCGGCGCGAGGCTTGGGGCCACGGAGATTGGTGCCGGTCCTGTCCAGGCGCACCTCTGCCCACCGGCGAGCCCGGTCTGCGCTGGAGAACTCCTGGACCGAGGCACGCTCTCGGTCTTTACCCGATGGCGACAGGCGGTAGACGTACCAGCCAGTCTGCTCCGGCCGCACGGCCCAGCCCTCGCGACTCCACCGACCGTCCAGGTGCTCCCAGCCCGGGGGCGGGTAGTGGGCGTCCGTCGCCTGAATCGCCTCTTCGAGGCCAGAGGCCACCGGAGGCGCGGCCACGACCTGCGTGGTGCCATCGGGCAGCGTTGCTCGCCACTTGTCTTTGCCCAGGACCAGAGACACTCGATCTCCGAGTCGGAGCGCGGACGCGGTCTTGGCGTCGCGGCGCCACTTGCTATTGGCTTCGTCTGTGGTCATGCTCTATGCCTCCGGAATGGTCTGGGGGAACAGTGAGACCAAGCACGCCTCGCGAAGGGACAGCGGGCGATCCAATCGCTCCCCACCGTGCGAGCCGACCATGCGGGTCGCGGCGTGCTCGGCATTCGCGCTTGTCCGCAGAACATCGAGCCACTCGGGAAGAGTGACTGGGTCCGCTAATAGCGCGAGCGCGCGGCCCTCTTCTGGGCCCGTAGAGCCGACGTTGCCGACCCCGATGACTCTGCCGTTGTCGCTGACGAATGCCAGCGCAGGGGCGGCTGTGTGGTTGTCCGACATGGAACACCTCCAGCCTGCACCTTATCTGTCTGACCAGCGCCTGTCAAATAGGTTGACTCCAGGCTCCATCCTTACTATCCTTGAATCGGAGTTGAGTGAAACCCGCCT
>CAZEIY010000905.1:0-1591 GCA_964512375.1 uncultured Rickettsiales bacterium
TCAACTTTTGATGCCGGCTCTCGAAGGTCGGTAAATCCTTCACCCTTTCCTCCAGCTCCACGCAGGCTGCCTTCAACTGCTTGAACCGCTTCACGCTGGCTACCAGCTGCGCGTATCGTCGCTCCCGGGAGGCCAACTGGGAGATCAGGTCTCCGTGCTGTTTGAGATACTCCTTGACCTCGGGCTCACGATGAGCCATTCGAACCGCGTGGGAGATTCGGTCTTCCATCTCGCCGACCCTCTCGGCGACGGCCTTGAAGCTGGCCGCGGTCTCCTCGACCCTCGGCGTCATAGCATCGAGCCTGGCTGCAAGTCGCTCCTGGATCGGCTCCAGCTGCAACCTGTCGAGTACCAGCCGGCTGCGTCCTTGCGCTGTGACCCTCCTGACGTCGAGAGAGGAAGCGATCTGACCGACGACCGAAGGCATCAAGTCGACCTCGAATTCGTCCGTTACCCTTTGTGAGATCTCCGTGGCTGAGGCCCGGGTCACTCCTTCGAGGGCCATCATCAGCGCCGCCTGAACCACTCGAAGCCGGTCGGCCAAGCTCGTAACCATGCCATGAAGGATCGAAGCGCCTTCCAGGGCCTGCTGCTCTTTCCTCAGCATCTCACCAGCCTCCTCTTACTCTGTACCCTTCTTGTGGGAGGATCAGGCCCCCCACCCACCCTCACTACTCGTACCCACTGGCCGATCAAGAGCCTCCTTGACGGCGAGCCCGACCTGCTCCATCACCCCCGACACAAAGTTCTCATCGTTGATGAAGCCACGGAAGTGACGGCCGTCTTTGGTGCACTTCAACATCAAGAACGTTTTAGGCTTCTTGGACCTGCGGCTCCTTGCCGGCGACAGGCTCATTGATGTGCCGCACACTGGACATCCAATCTTGTTCATTCGAGCACCTCATCCTGGGCCTCCAGATAGTCTCTGCACAAAAGGTAGAGGGCATGGCCCTTGCGGTTCGGGTTAGATCCGTCTGGTGTCGATCTGGCCATTGCTCGCTCCATAGCCTCCTCAACCGTCTCCACCTGATCTTTCGACAACTGAAAAATGACATGATGCAGGCGGGCAGTTCTGGCCTTCTCCCACGCCTTCAATTGCTCAGCTATGTCCTGCTGGCCTAACGACGACAGTGCTTCGAGACTCGAAGCAGACTCTGGCAGGACCGACATCAGCTCACTAGCCGGCAGCGTCTTGAGAATCTCTCTGATGAGTTCAGCCTTGAGGCCCAGGTCGTCCGTCCCCTGGATCCGGTTGAGCGCCTGTGCCAACAGCCTGGCCTCGGCGTCCCCAAGTTCAACCACGGCGCAGGGGACTGACTTAGCGCCCAACTCCTTGAGGACCTGGAGGCGCTGGTTGCCCGACAGCACTTCGTAGACATCGTCTTCAATAGGACGCACAACCAGATTTTGGATCATGCCAAAACGCCCGATGCTTTCGCGGAGCCTTAACAGCATGTTGTGGTCCATGGCATTGGCATTCCACGCGGCTTCAGTGAGTTTGTCCAGGAGAAGCTGCTGTATTTCGATTAGGTACCTCTCTTGCTCTACCGGGAGTCGGTCCGTTGCAATTGGTCTTTGCCACCGTTCATTG
>CAZEIY010000906.1:0-1590 GCA_964512375.1 uncultured Rickettsiales bacterium
TCTGAGGACCGGAACGTCACTGAGGCAGAGTTGCATCTGATGAACCGCATGCAGGCTCATCGCGGTCCTGACGCAGAGGGTGTCTATCTCGACTCGCCGCGGCTCGGGCTCGCGCATGTCCGTCTCTCGATTCTCGATCTCAGCGCCGAGAGCAACCAACCCTTCCACTTTCCCGAGGAAGGCCTCTCTATTGTTTTCAATGGTGAGATCTTCAACTATGTCGAGCTTCGCGAGGAGCTGGAGGGGTGCGGGCATCGTTTTCGTACGACCTCGGACACGGAGGTGCTGCTCAAGGCGTATTCGGAATGGGGAGAGGACTGCGTCAGCCGGTTCAACGGGATGTGGGCCTTTGCCATCTATGACAGCCGAAGCAAGCGTCTGTTTTGCTCACGGGACCGTTTTGGCATCAAGCCCTTCAACTACGGCGAGATCGACGGGCGTTTCCTGTTTGCTTCGGAGATCAAGAGCATTCTTGCCGTGTCGGGACAGCGGCCGGCGCCGAACTACCGGGCTTTGTCCCTGATACTCAAGGCGGGCATTGGTGCTCAGTTCCCGGAGACCTGTTTCGCCGGCATACATCGCCTGCCACCCGCTCACAATCTCATCTTCGAGGACGGCCGAATCACCATCAGGCGCTACTGGGATTACCCCAGCGGACCTTTCGATTTGCTCAGTGAGAGGGAGGCCGCGCTGCAGATCCGTGAGGTGCTCAGTGATGCCGTGCGTCTGCGGCTCAGGAGTGATGTGCCCGTGGGTGTTTCGCTCTCCTCGGGGCTGGACTCCTCGGCCATCGCCCGCCTGGTTCGGGACCATCACAGCGAGCCGGTGTGCACCTTCACGTCGGTCTATGAGGATGAACACCGAAGTGAGTTCCCTCAGGCCCGCGCCTTTGCCGAGTCTTTGGGCATGGAACCCAATCCGATCGCCTTTGCCGGCTGCGATCTGCTCGAGAGGCTACGCACCATCCTGGGCCACCTGGAGTCCCCCCATGCAGCCCCCGCGGTGTTGCCGTATTGGAACATCACCAGCATTGCCAGCAAGAAGGTGAAGGTGCTGCTTGAGGGACAGGGAGCCGACGAGTTGCTTGCAGGCTACGTCAACCTGTGTCTCGCGGCTGCGCTCAAGGACATGGTCGGTGGGGCGCGAATTGGCCAGGTCGTGACGGAGCTGGGTCATATCTACCAGACCGCGAAGGAAGAGAAGAGCATGGGGCTTAGGGGGCCTCTATTTTACGCGATGATGCTGGCTCGCAAGATGCTGCCGGCAAAGACGCACGAGCTGTACCGCCGCGTCCGGGGCGATGAGTTCGTCTATCTCGGTCCTCTGCGGGAGGTCGGTACCGAGATCTATGTTCCTCATCCCGGACACGACGGGATGGACAGCCTCAACCGTTCGCTCATCGGCCAGCATGCCGGCGGTCTGGTCAATCTGCTTCACTACGGCGACGCGGTCTCGATGGCCCACGGTCTTGAGGCGCGAGTGCCGTTCATGGATTACCGCCTCGTGGAACTCGCGTTTCGGCTACCAGGCTCCTACAAGTTGACCAATGGCTACGGAAAGGCCGTTCTGCGCAACGCGCTGGAGCACGAC
>CAZEIY010000907.1:0-326 GCA_964512375.1 uncultured Rickettsiales bacterium
GTTCGGCGTGTGCTGGTGGGTACGAACCTCAGGGAGTTCACCCACCCCGCGGATGGTAGTCCTGCGCAAGAGAGGCGGGTCTCTTCGGTCAAAGCTGAACCCAACGAGTCGGTTTGGGGTCCACCTGGGGAACACCCAGGCCAACTCGATTGGCAGGTGGTTACGGACGAACTCTGCCAACTGCCTCTGCACCTTCCCATTCTGAAGGCTTCTTGTGACGCCAGCGGTGCATGCTGCGGGATGCACCACCATGTTCCGGTGACCGAGGAGGAGCGGACCGGAATATTCGCAACTCTTACGACGAACTGGAACGCTCCGGCTGCGCT
>CAZEIY010000907.1:336-1587 GCA_964512375.1 uncultured Rickettsiales bacterium
CGGAAGCGTCGTTCAGGTGGTCGTTGAGGTGGTCGAGCAGGGCGATGAGCTGCGCCCGGACCGTCCCGGAGGACAGGCTCTTGGGCGCGTCGGCGATGGCCGCGTTTCCGACCTGCGACGCGCCGAGCGCGCGGGCCGTGCTCGTTCATCGTGCCTACGACCGCGGATGCGACGGTAGCTTCAACATCGCATCGGTCGATGGTTCGTGCGCATTTCAGCGTACTGATGGACTGTGTGAACTCCATGCTCGCGGCGGGCCGATGGCAAAGCCCATGGCCTGCAGGTCCTTTCCATCCATGCTGGTGTTGTGTGGCGACGAGTGGCACGCGAGCCTGTTGCCTGAGTGCGCCTGCCTGCAGCGGACCGCCATCGAGGGGAGTGCGCTGCAACACGACAGCGAGGCCTGGGTCAGCCTGCGCAGTCACCAGCGCTGGGTAGCCTCTGTCCCGGACCAGCTGTGTCTGAGTGATGGCCAGCACATCTCTCGAGAGAGCTACCTTCTGTGGCTGCGGGACCTGATCGCTGTCTTGAAGACCAGCTTCGAGCCCATCGTTGCTGTTCGTGAGGCAGCAGCCCTGCTGGGATCGGAGGTCCTTGTGCCCGGCAGTAGCGCTGTAGCCAGACCTCCGCAGGCCTGGCTTGAGGGTGTTTGTCTCTGGTTGGAGGGGTGGCAGACCTCTCTCGGGGATGCCTGGGGCTCCAGGTCGGCCTATGTTCGGGGCATGCGCTGGGCGCTCAGCGTCGCCCAGGCGCTCGCCTCCGATCCGAGCATTGCGGCACCCTCGTGGTCACGGGGGCGTTCTCGAGATTGGAATCGTCGGCAGGCCTCCCTACTGAGCCTCTTCCTGCACGGACATGGACTGTTGGGAGGAGAACAACTCCTCGCTGCAACAGAAGATCTGGGGCACTTCGCCTGGCTGGCGAGGGCATCGAACGCTGTCTGTGCCGTCGAGACCCAGGAGCCGACACTGGAGTCGATGACCCTGTGGATGTTCTTCTGGCGAACTCTGGCGCGTGAGAAGAAGCAGTGAGTCACAGGTTGCGTCGAGGCTCGGTCCCTGGGAGAGTCGCTGGCGATGGAATTGGTCCGAGAGAGTGAAGAGCGCTTCGCGGAGCGGCTGAGAGCGCGACGCCGACGTCTGAGCAGCGCCGTTGAGGGGCGCCCGGTTCTCCTCGTGGGGCACAGCGCTCAGTCGCGTAACTTCCTGGCCAATGAGCGCCCCTTTCGTCAGGATTCGACCTTCTTGTATT
>CAZEIY010000908.1:0-1581 GCA_964512375.1 uncultured Rickettsiales bacterium
GCAGGTCAAGCCTCGTCCGCGTGGTAGGGGCGTAGGGGTGCGTGAGGCTTTGTTGTCATAGATGCCAAGCACCTGAGCAGGGGCATCAATGGCATCTATGGGCAGGGGCCTCGGTGGGCAATAACAAGTTCGGTGTACAGTAGAACCTCGATGAGCGATCAACCGCCCAATCAAGATCCAGGTGCCGAGCAGCCCGGATCCGAAGAACCGACGCTCCGTGATTCCGAGGCGATGCTTCGTGGGAAGTCGACACGGGACCCGATCCTCGGCACCACCGAGAGCCCCAGCGGCTACAACCCCGGCGATTCGATCGGTGGCTACACCATTCGCGAGGTCCTTGGCCAAGGCGGCATGGGCACCGTCTATCTGGCCGATCAAACCGAGCCGGTAGAACGCGTCGTCGCCCTGAAGGTGGTCAGACGGACCAAGGAAAGCCAGTTCTTCATCAGGCGTTTCGAGGCCGAACGCCAGACCCTCGCGAACATGAACCACCCCTGCATCGCCCACTTCTACGACGCGGGCGTAACCGATCGCGATCAACCCTACTTCGTCATGGAATACGTCGATGGCAGGAAGATCACGGACTTCTGCGACGAGTACCAGTTGACCATTCCGCAGCGCCTGGAGCTCTTTGTGCAAGTCTGCCGAGCCGTGCAGCACGCTCACAACAAGGGTGCCATCCACCAGGACCTGTCTCCCAACAACATCCTGGTCAAGATGGACGAGGACGGCACCCCC
The DNA here is from genome assembly GCA_964512375.1 of uncultured Rickettsiales bacterium. GTDB lineage: Bacteria > Myxococcota_A > UBA796 > UBA9615 > UBA9615 > UBA6601. The sequence continues at coordinate 739 of CAZEIY010000908.1, forward strand.
CATCCCCGCATCATTGACTTCGGTATCTCTGGGGCCAGTGGCAGCGCGACCTCCGGGGTCTGCGGCACCCCGGCCTATATGAGCCCGGAACAAACCAGGGATGAAGCCTCGGCCCTGGATGCCCGCACCGACATCTACACGCTGGGCGTGGTGCTCTACGAACTCCTAGCTGGACAGTTGCCGCTCATCGCCGACACCACCGACCTGGGAGGCCTGCAGGAACACTTCCAGTTGATCCGGACCCAGGAACCACCGCGGCCCAGTGCCAGGCTGACGACATCGGTTGAAGAGAAGTCATCATCCGTTGCGGCAGGTCGCAGTGTTTCCGTATCCAAGTTGATCCAGTTGCTCAAGCGGGAACTGGATTGGATTCCGCTCAAGGCCCTGCAGAAGGATCCGGACGATCGTTACGCCACGGCCAGCGCAATGGCGGATGATATTGATCGCTACCTGCGTCGCGAGCCCCTGGAGGCACACCCCGACTCGAAAGGCTACCGCCTTCGCAAGTCCATTGAACGCAATCGTGTTTCGTATATCGCAGCGGTGATCGTGGGGCTGGTGCTCATTGGCGGAATCATCAGCACGAGCATCTTTGCCGTGAAAGCTAAGACCAGAGCCGTGGAAGCAACCCAGGCCAAGGAGATTGCTGACCAGGAACGAGAGAAGGCCGATGAAGCCCGCGACGAGGCTCGGGAGCAGGAGAACATAGCGAAGCAGGCCCAGACCGCGGCGGAGCAACAAAGAATAGAGGCCTTGAGATCTGCGTATTACGGGAATCTGCGCGCAGTGAGCGCGTCTCTCTCAGAAGGAGATCTTGCAGGGGCAAGGAAATGGCTTAAAAAA
>CAZEIY010000909.1:0-1578 GCA_964512375.1 uncultured Rickettsiales bacterium
TCTGATCCTGGGTGCTGACCCGCATGTAGATCGCCGTCCTGAGTGCCATCAATCCGGGTCTGCAAGATTTTTTGTGTAAGTGGCCGCGTGTGTAGTCAGGGCAGTGGTACTCGATCCTCATACATGATGGCAAACTGATTGAGTGCGCCCTTCCAGTCTTTCACTGGCCGTGTCCATCTCTTGGCGATGTTCTGCAGGGCCAGGTACATCAGCTTGGTCGCCGCCTCGTCGTTGGGAAAAGTGCGCCGGACTTTCAGGATCTTGCGCATCGAGCTGTTCAGCGACTCGATGGCGTTGGTCGTGTAGATGACTTTGCGGATCTCCGGCGGGTAGGCGAAGAAACCCGTCAGTTGCTCCCAGTGCTTGTCCCACGAGCGATGAATCGTCGGATAGCGCTCGTTCCAGGTTTGGCCGAGAGCGGTCAGGTGCTGCTCAGCCTCCTCGATGGTGGCTGACTTGTAGATCTTCTTCAGGTCCGCTGCCACCGCCTTGCGGTCCTTGTAGCTGACGTAGGAAAGAGAGTTGCGCACCTGATGCACGATGCACAGTTGCACCTGGGCCCTGGGAAAGGCCGTCTCTATGGCCTCGGGGAAGCCGGTGAGCCCGTCGACGCAAGCGATGATGATGTCACTGACACCACGGTTGCGCAGCTCGGTGAGCACCTGCAGCCAGAATTTGGCCCCCTCCGTCGGACTGACCCACAGACCGAGCAACTCCTTCTCTCCAGTCAGGCTGACGCCTAGCGCCAGGTAGATCGCCTTGTTTCGGATCGTCCCCTGGTCCTTCACCTTCACCTGTAGGGCATCCAGGTAGAGGATCGGGTAGACGCTGCCCAGCGGGCGGTGCTGCCACGCGGTGACCTCCTCGACGACGGCGTCGGTGATGTTGGAGACCAGCGTCGGTGACACATCGACGCCGTAGAGCTCGTGCAGATGCCCCTGGATCTCCCGCGTCGTCATTCCCCGGGCGTACATCGAGATGACCTTATCGTCGAAGCCAGGAAGCCGTCTCTGGCCCTTGGCAATCACCTGCGGCTCGAATTCGCCGTTGCGATCCCGGGGCACCTCGAGGGGGACCACCCCGTGATCACCCTGAATGGTCTTCGCGCTGGTGCCATTGCGCGAGTTGCCGCTGCCGCGTCCTTCCGGCGCATGCTTGTCGTAGCCGAGATGATCCGTCATCTCCGCCTCCAGCATGCGCTCCATCAGCTCCTTCGTCAACTGCTTGAGCACGCCATTCTTGCCCAGAAGATCTTCGGGCGTCTTGCAGTCCTTCAACAACTCGTCCAGCAGTTCCTTCGGTGTGGCCATGTCAGCTCCTCGCGTTCCTCATATAGTGGAGTGATATGGCCACTTACACAATCAATTTTACAGACTCTTGCGATGGCAAATCACCGACGTGTTCTTGTCACCGGCCAATGGCACGAACCTTCCACAGTTGCAGATCGTCCGTGCAGTTCCGCTGCAGCGGCTTGTTAGCCAATCATTCTTCACTCACATTCCGATCAAGTAGATAGCCCAACAGCTTCTTAAGCTTGATTGCCAATTCAGTCATATTTGAGTACTCCCTGACGTTATG
>CAZEIY010000910.1:0-1577 GCA_964512375.1 uncultured Rickettsiales bacterium
TCTTGTACTCGAGGAGGGGGTTTCGCTGTCCGTAGCCGCGCAGGCCGATGCCGCCACGCAGGTGGTCCATTGCCTGCAGGTGACTCTTCCACAGTTCGTCAGTGACGCTCAGTAGGAAGTAGCGCTCCCGGTAGCGCAGGTTCTCAGCGCCGATGAGGTCTTCCTTGCTGGAGTACCACTGGGAAACCTGCTCCATCACCCGCTCGGCAACTGCGTCGGGCGGAAAGCCCTGGACGTCGTCTACCGTCAGTTCAAAGTTCATCTTGAACTGTTCGCTGAGGATTCGGTTGAGGCCGTCGATGTCCATCTCGTCTTCGCTGCCTTTGGAGGGCAGCTTTTCGAAACAGAAGTCTCTGATGATGTTGGCGGCAAAGTCGCGGACCATCTCGTCGCTGCCTTCACCTCGGATCACCCGATTGCGAATGCCGTAGACGGCATCGCGCTGCTGGCTCATGACCTCGTCATATTCGAGGAGATTCTTGCGGATCCCGAAGTTGCGTCCCTCGACTTTCGATTGGGCATTGCCGACGGCTTTGCTGAGCCAGGGATGTTCGAGGGGAATCCCGTCTTCCATGCCCAGGCGCTCCATCATCCCCTTCATCCGGTCGCTGCCGAAGATGCGCAGCAGCTCATCCTCGAGCGACAGGTAGAAGCGTGACGAACCTGGATCGCCTTGGCGGCCGGCGCGTCCGCGCAGCTGATTGTCGATGCGGCGCGACTCGTGGCGTTCGGTGCCGAGTACATGCAGTCCGCCGAGATCCAGGACCTTTTGTTTGTCTGCTGCGCATCTGTCCATGTAATTGGCCGTGGCTTCTTGCAGCCGCCGGTCGTAGTCCTCCTGCGCCTCGACCTCAGAACTCCAGGCGCCGACCTCGACGCGAGCAAGGGCTTCAGGATTTCCTCCCAGGAGGATGTCCGTGCCGCGGCCGGCCATGTTGGTGGAAATGGTGACTCCGCCAGGCCGTCCAGCCTGTGCGATCACCTCGGCCTCGCTCTTGTGGTGCTTGGCATTGAGCACGTTGTGCGGGATCTCGGCCTGAGTCAGAAGACGGTGAAGGAGCTCGGACTTCTCGACGGATGCGGTACCGACCAGCACGGGTCGGCCGAGTTCGTGCATTTCGCGGATCTCGTCGATGACCGCCTCGAACTTTTCGGGCTCAGTCTTGTAGATGACGTCGTCGACGTCATCCCGGGCAATGGGCTTGTTGGTGGGGATGACCGAGACCGAGGTCTGGTAGATCTTCTCGAACTCAGCGGCCTCGGTGTCGGCGGTACCGGTCATGCCGGCAAGCTTGTCGTACTTGAGGAAGTACTTCTGATAAGTGATCGTCGCGAGAGTTTCGTTCTCCTTCTCGATCTTCAGCTGTTCCTTGGCCTCAACGGCCTGGTGCAGTCCATCGCTCCAGCGACGACCCGCCATGAGGCGCCCGGTGAAGGGGTCGACGATGATGACCTGGTCTTCTCGTACTACGTAGTCACGGTCGCGCTTGTACAGCGTGTGGGCGCGAAGGGCCTGGTTGACCATGTGCAGGGTTTCGATGTTCTCAGGCAAGAAGAGGTTGTTTACCCCCATGCGC
>CAZEIY010000911.1:0-1575 GCA_964512375.1 uncultured Rickettsiales bacterium
CGTGCCAGGGGCTGAAGCTCGAGACGATGCCGCAGAAGTCACCGCTGGAGCAGTCTGCGTCGCTGGAGCAGGGCGCGCCGGTTCCGGCGCAGATCCAGCTCACAGCATAGTAGGGGTCGATCTTCTGGTAGGTCGTGGCCGTCGCGTTGACGTTGATGGAGAACTGATCGGGTGGGTCTTGAATCGGGATCGCGACCCCGGCGTCACTCCAGTCGAGGAGCACGCGCTCCGGGTTGATGGAGTGCGAGATCGCATATTGATTGCAGTACGCCTGAGTGGGTTTACCCTTCTGAGCGTTCTCCGACAGGATGATCCACATATCCATGTCGTCGGGCATGTTCGCGTTGCTGATCTCTCCACCCATGTCGTTTGCCAGCTCGCCGAGCAGGCTAGTGCAAGCCGTTCACCAGCCGGCGACGGAGATGAACCAGATGGCCTTCTTGCCGCAGCCCTGGTGCACGCTCACCGGGTCGCCGTTGCAGTTGGTGAGGGTGAAGTCCGCGATGTTGGCGTTGATGAGGTTGCCGTTGCCGTTGGGCAGGCAGGTCTCGGAGACATCCCCCTCGTAGACAGGGAAGTTGCCGGTGCTCGTCCCACCGCCGCCGGTGTTGCCACCGCCGCCCATATCCTCGGAGAAGGTCATCCCGTCGAGACACCAGGTCTGGCCGCCGGCGACCGGCGTCGACACGTAGGTGTCCGAGTTGATGGTGACCTCTTTGAGGACCACGTTGTGGAATGTGCCCGCGAAGGTGCCGTCACCGATCTCGGTGATCTCGAGGGTGCCCTCGTCCGCGTAGAAGTCCTTCACGCAGTTCCCGGACGACTGCGTGCACTGGGTGCGGATGCGCACGCAGTTGCCACAGTCGGCGTAGTTCGTGCCGGTCAAGTCATAGGTGCCGGGGGCCGTGGCGCCGTTGTAAGGGTCACCCTGGTAGAGCTCGATGAGCACCACGTCGTAGGGGTCGCCGGTGGCGCTGGTGGCCGCCCACTGCAAGATCCCACTCTGGGGCACCGAGGCCTGCGACTGCGCCGGTGTGAAGCCGGACATGTCGCACCCTTCGGTGTTCGTGCCCCCGGGCACCGTGTGGCCTCCGGGGTCGGTGCCCGGATCGGTCACCGGGTTGTTGGGATCGACGCAGTGGCCGTCCGCCCCGCAGGTCTCCCCTGGCGCGCAGGCGAAGGAATTGCAATCGGGCCAGCAGGTCCCCTCGTCGCCGCAGATGTAGCTGCCGTTGCACTGAGTGTCCGGGGTGCACGCTCCGAGGCAGTACTCGGCGCCACCTCCCAGGTCGACGCAGCGGGTGCTCTCGGGACACCCGCCTCCGCAGGCTTGTGTGCAGTAGCCATCCGGGAAGCCGGCGCTGCCGCTCGGGTAGGTGTCAGGCAGGCAGTTCTGACCCTGACATTGGCTGCTGACGGTACAGGCCGAGCCGATCGAACCAGCGACGGGGGTGGTGCCGGGGTCCGTACCGGGGTCCGTGCCGGGGTCCGTGCCGGGGTCCGTGCCGCCGTCCGTGCCAGAGTCCGTGCCGCCGTCCGTCACCGGAGCGGCGCACAGGTAGTCGGCGTCGCAGG
>CAZEIY010000912.1:0-1573 GCA_964512375.1 uncultured Rickettsiales bacterium
CAGCCACCCCACTCCGCTTTCTGGGTGGGTACCGTAGCGAGTCCTGTTTCTCGTGTGGAGTTGTTCTGCCGCCAGATGTCACGGTCTGTGCCAAGTGTGACCGCGTCATTTATCGTCCCTACCCCGCAACTGTTGTTGGCGTGTTCATTCCCGCTTCGGTCACGAAATACGGCATGGAAGTTCCATTGATTCTCCACCAGACCGGTGCGGCCGGCTATGCCGCTCTCATCGAGCACCAGTATGAGTTCAACCGCAGAAACTCCGACGCTCCAAAGGGCTTCGCGCCCACAGAGCCTCATGTGTTCAAGGGCCTGCTGGCAGGGGAGCTTCATAGCTTTCATGCAGCAGCGGGGATCCAAAATCCTGAGGAGCAGTTGCTGACTACACCCTTGGACTTCTGCTTCCTGCTCGAGACATCCAACACAACCGGTTACCAAGCCACATATCGCGATCTGATCAGTACGGCTGCACAGGCCCTGGCCGTGATGCTGGGTGGAGCCGCCGAGTACAATCGCGTGCTCGATCTGAAGATTCGCTGCGATGGCGGGCGTCGCTTCGGAAGCATGGGTTCGTTTCGGGTTGAGATTCCCGTGTCGTCGTTGATTGATCTTGCCGTGAGCAGCCAGGCCTTGCGTGCCTACGAGGCCGCGACAAGCAGCGACACTGCCCCCTGGGCACACCTGGATGGTTGCGAGTCCGACCTCGCGACCTCCATTCGGACCTTCATCGACAGCTCTCTGGCTCTGCCGACCAAGAGCGAGCTGCTGGAACTCCAGCCTCTGCTCGAAGGGGACGAGTCAATCCCGGATGGCTCCGAGTTGCTTGTCTCGGTCCTTCGCCAGAGCGGGGTCAAGGGGGTGCTGGAAGAACGGGTCTCGATGTTCCTCGCTTCTGGGGCCCTGGGCCTCGCAGCAGCCTGGCTGGATCGGCTGGCGAACGAGCTGCACAGCGACCTTGCCAGGCTCCAGGCGCAGCGGCGTGACAAGGGCACGGGCGCCTCAGGTGGACTGGACAAACCCATCTCTCTCGAAGCGCTCGAAGACGACCTGAGCCGTGGCCTCGACGACGAGAACGAGGACGAGGCCTTCCGCAAGTGGGGTGCCGGGATCGACGCCCTCCTTCGAGCGCTAGAGGCCCTACGGAGCAGTGCCGGCCGAAGCTATATGACGGAGTTGCTGTACCGGGCGACCATCTTCTACGTCAACGGCCTCAAGGAAGGTGCAGAGGGCGCGTTGAAGCGAGTCGGCTCCGATGTGCTGAGGGAAGAATTGCAGGAACGCGTCGACCTCGAGAAACGGCAACTGGCCAGGAACGACCAGCTCAACGACCAGTTCTCCCAGCACTTCTTTCTGGGCACTGATGTCGAAACCCAGCAAGGGCTCCTCGAAGGACTGGAAGCGGACAAGCAAACCCGAAGCGTCAATCTGCTCTGTAGCGAAGACCTGATGCTGCTCGGGCTCGCGACGTTCTCGGCCGCGCTGTCTGAAGAGGTGCGGGGTGCGTTCAAGGCACTGCCGACCTTCCCTGCCGACGATCGCGACCCGGACGAGTTCACAGAGGGCTATCAGGCTCA
>CAZEIY010000913.1:0-1570 GCA_964512375.1 uncultured Rickettsiales bacterium
GGAGGGGAGGGCCTTCTGCGTGCGCTTGGGTGTTTGCCCGACGTCTCGCAGACCCGCGGTGACCTGTCGAGCCAACCACCCATTGGGGACTCCACGCAGGTTGCTGCAACAGAGCATCCACCCCCCTGGCTTCAAGCGCTTCGCCGCGAGAGCAACCAGACGCTGATAGTCCTGGCGGCTGCTCCAACCCTTCTTGCTGGCCTTCTTCCCACTGGCACGGCTGGGTGGGTCGAGAATCAGCCCGTCGAATTGGCTGTCACCTCCCTCGAGCCACTCCATTGCGTGCTCGACCACGACGGGATGCTCGTCCAGGCTCAGACCATTCTCTTCGAGATTGCGGCGGGCGATCTCGCTGTAGGGTCTGGATAGGTCCACTGACCAGACACGTCTCGCTCCTGCTGCTGCGCACGCTACGGAGAACGCTCCGGTGTGTGAGAAGAGGTTCGCAACCTCGGCAGACTCTTGACTCGCAACCATGTCGGAGAGCAGGGATCGGTTCGAACGCTGATCTGGATAGAGCCCACAGGAGAGGCCGTCGAGGGGTTGTGCGAGGTAGCGAAGACCTGACTCAAGAACCCAGAATTGGGAGGGGATAGCGTCTGAAGGCTTCCAGATCCATTGCCCAGGGAGCTTGGCGTCGCCCTGTGCTCGGTTACGTAGGTCAACGAAGTGTTCGCGCTCGAACAACGGCAGTTCGCCAAAGGTGTCGTGCAGACCGTCGTAGGCGGCTCGAGCCATCTCGCGGAGCGCCGCGCTACTGAGCGTTGAGACGAGCACATCACCCCATAGGTCGATGCTCAGGCCGGGTAGTCCATCAGCCTCGCCATGTACGATCCGAATTGCCGTACATTCTGGGTCAGCGAGGAGCCCGCGTCTCGCGTGAGCGGCAGCCGCCGCGCGCGAAGCGAACAATTCGCTTCCGACGGTCAGTTGAGGGTCCATGCTGATGACTCTTGCGCACAGTTCCTGTGCGGGGTCTGTGATGGCTGTCGCGACGTACTCTCCCCGTTCGTCAACCAGGTACGCAGGGTCTCCAGGGGTGAAGGCGCTGATATCGCCAGTCCATCGGTCTCGAATCAGCCAGGGATGGCCGCTGCGGAGTATCCGTGCCGAAGAGCGGGAAACCTGAAGCTGGTTCACGCTCTTGTGCATGTGCCCCGGAGTTCTCTTCGTCTTCAGCTGCCTAGGATGCTTCTTGTGGTCTCTCTCGTGGTCCGAGCGTTGAGAGACTGGGGGGGCTGGAGGAGGCTCAAGAAGCTCATCCCAGCCTTCGGGGGGAGGGCAGTGTGCGTCGAAGAGGTCACATTGCAGGCGATGACAATGGAGTGCCAGGCGTGGAGCACCACCTGGGACCGGCCGGCCGTGCTCCATGTCGCCCAGGAGGGGCCATCCCGCTGCGCTCAATTGGACGCGGACCTGGTGCGTTCGTCCCTCTCGAGGCTGCACTAGCAGTTCAGCGCGGGTGCCATCTCTCGATCGTCTCATCAGCTCCCACTCAAGGTGCGCCGTCTTGCCCTCGATGCTGGGTCCTTCCAGCTTGCCGGACTCTCCTTGCGGCGTCGGGTGTACA
>CAZEIY010000914.1:0-1565 GCA_964512375.1 uncultured Rickettsiales bacterium
CGTAGTGGTACACGGGGGCGCCCTCGTAGGGGCTGTGGCCTATGTAGACCTCGCCTAGAGGGGTTGCGGCGAGGTCGGAGTCCATTCCGCTCTGCATGGGCCAGGTGGCGACGAGAGTCCAGTTCAACCCATCGTCTGTGCTGCTGTAGAGATTGCCGTCGCGACTGGAATGCGTGGAGATGGCGAACAGTCCCGTCGCCGCTGTATCGAGTGCGACGTTGTGTGAGGGTGTTCCTGATGGGACCCCGTCGCTACCCCAGGGTCCGGTGGGACCAGCACTCCAAGTCGTGCCGCCATCCTGGCTTTCCCAGGTGTCACCTGATGTCGTAGTTGCCATAACACCGCCGTCTGTTCGGGTAGTCATCGCTACTTTGGCCGGCACAGCGATCGGAGCCACGCCCGTCGCCGCCCAGGTCACCCCAGCATCTGTTGTGACATAGACGCTGCCGTCGTAGCCATCGAGCAGCAACAGGTGGTTCTGACCGCAAACGGCGGTGGGATCGATCTGACCGTCGCAGTCGTTGTCGATTCCATCGCAGATCTCGGCGGCAGCAGGGTGCACCGATGGGTCGTTATCGTCGCAGTCCTGATTCAGCAGAAAGCCGTCTCCGTCACTATCGATAGGCGGTTCGGGTGTGGAGTCATCGTCATCGCCCGCGGAATCATCATCGCCCGCGGAATCATCATCACCCGCGGAATCGTCATCGCCGCTGGTGTCGTCATCGCCGCTGGTGTCGTCATCGCCGCTGGTGTCGTCATCACCGCTGGTGTCGTCATCGCCTGCGCCGGAATCGTCATCATCTCGTACAGCACAGCCGGGCAGCGTCGCCAGCAACCAACAGGCAAGAAACAGGAACCACAGTACGCGAAGCTTCATCGTCACCTCCGACTAGGTGCCTTGGGGGACACCTGAATTGATGGCGCATAGTCCTGATGTGTCCCGTTATGTCAACTGTGCGTTTCTGAGTCCTTGAAGCCGGCGGCAGACTCGTTCAAAGAGTAGAGTGCTGCCGAAAGCTCCGGTTAGTTAGCAAAGATAAGGGTGATGGGCAGGCTGAGGTCTTTGTTGGGAGCCATCAGTTCCACTAGGGTCATCAGCACCGGACCATAGAGCCGGTAATAGCTGCTACCCAACTCACGACATCCGCTTTGTATCCTGCAAGAATCATGATGACAGCTTCAGTCAAACTCAGACATAGGATCCCATCGTGCTGAATCGAGATGCTGCCCTCATTTGGAAGGCCCTGCCCCTGATGGTGGTCACAGTGTTGCTGCTTTCTGGCTGTAAGGAGGACAGCGCGCCACCCACCTGGCATCAAGACATCGCCCCCTTTGTCTCGGAACACTGCTCTGCTTGCCATAACCATGAAGATGACTTCAGCTTTCCCCTGACGGCCTACGATGAAGTTGAACCCCTGGCCTCGTGGATGTTGACCAAGATGCTCGGTGGTGAATCACCGCCTTACTTCATGCCACCCTTTGGCGCGCGTGACACCGAAGAGTGCAGTCCTCCGGCTCCGTGGAAGGACGACAACAGACCAAACAATGATGAGATAGAGCGGTTC
>CAZEIY010000915.1:0-1561 GCA_964512375.1 uncultured Rickettsiales bacterium
CGCGACGTGTCTTGATCTTGTGGATCTTGGTGATGACGCCGATCAACGTCACAGCCTCTTCGTGACGTTTTTCTCCGAGCTCGGTGGTCTTGACCGTCTTGCTTCGCTGCTCGACATCAGTGAATCGGTCTAGAGGGTGACCACTGAGCCAGCAGCCGAGCGCGCTGGCCTCTAGATCGAGGCTCTGGGCGTGAGTCCACCTCGATGGCTTGACCTGTGCCTCTTTGGCTGCCAGGTCCTCATCAGCCTGCTCTCCCGCTGTCTTGCCTCCCCCAAAGAGGAGCAGCTGGTTGGGGCTCTCCTTTTTCTTGAGCGTGGACTTGATCTTGGGCTTGTCGATCTTCCACCATGTCTCGAAGCGATTGGGCTCAATGCCGTCGAGGGCGCCGGAGTAGATCAACGCTTTGAGCACGGTCTTGTTGGCCGACGTGCGCTCTTTGAGGTCTATCAGCGATGTGAATGGCCCATCCTGGCGCGCTTCGAGGATGTTGTCGAGAGCGGCGCCACCCACCCCCTTGATGGCCTCGAGACCAAAGCGGATAGCGTGCTGGCCAGTGTCTGGCACGATGGCAGAGAAGCGGCGCCGGCTCGCGTTTATGTCAGGGCCCAGCACCGCGATTCCGCTGTGCAGGGTGTCGTAGACATATAGAACGAGCTTTTCGCGATTGGATGCCTCGAAGGTCATGGCCGCAGCCATCAAATCAGCACGGAAATGAGCCTTCAGATAGGCGGTCTGGTATGTGACGACAGCGTAACTCGCGGAGTGGCTGCGGTTGAATCCATACCCTGCGAAGTGGTCGATGAGATTGAAGATCTTCGTAGCGTCTTCTTCCGAGATGTCGTTGGTTGCGCAGCCGCTGATGAACAGCTTTCTCTGCTTGTCCATCTCCTTCTGCTTCTTCTTGCCCATAGCTCTGCGGAGCAGGTCGGCTGCGGCCAGGTCGTAGCCGGCGAGCGCCTGGGCAGATTTCATGACCTGCTCTTGGTAGACGATGACACCATGAGTGGGCTCGAGCACGTCTGTGAGTCGTTCGTGGGGATAGACGACCTTCATTCGGCCGTGCTTGCATTCGATGTATTGATCGACCATGCCAGAGCCCAGAGGTCCGGGTCGATACAGGGCCAGAATAGCGATCAAGTCCTCCATCGAGTCCGGTTTCATTCGACGAACGAGGTTCTGCATCCCGTGGGACTCGACCTGGAAGAGGCCTAGGGTGTCGCCTGCTGTCATCAGATCGTAGACGCCCTGGTCATCGAAGAGAGGCTGGGTCGTCTTGGGACGCACACCAGTACGGGTCTTGATGGATTCACAGGCTTCTTCGATGATATCGAGTGTCTTGAGTCCGAGGAAATCGAACTTGACGAGCCCCATGTTTTCCGCCGCGTTCATCTCGAGACCCGTCATCGCCGAGCCCTTTTCGTAGTGCAGGGGGACGAACTCTTTGATGGGTCGGCTCGTGATGATGACGCCAGCTGCATGAACACCGGTTTGACGAGGGCGTCCCTCGACCAAAAACGCGAACTCAACGGCGGTTCGGAAAGCTGGATTTCCCTTGTACAT
>CAZEIY010000916.1:0-1557 GCA_964512375.1 uncultured Rickettsiales bacterium
CCGTGCACATGTTCCCGGGCACCCGAACGGTGGTCGACATGGGGGGCCAGGACACAAAAGCCATCCGCGTCAGCGACGATGGCGAGATCCTGGACTTCTGCATGAACGACAAGTGCGCAGCCGGCACGGGTCGGTTTCTCGGTGCCGCCTCAGCCGCCCTGGGTATCCCCCTCAACGATCTCGGCACGACTGCGTTGAAGTCAGAGCGTCCGGTGAAGATCAGCACCACCTGCACGGTTTTTGCCGAGTCCGAGGTGCTGTCGTGGCTGGGCAAGGGCAAGAAGATCGAGGACATCCTGTGGGGCGTGCACAAGTCGATCGCTGTGCGATCTGCTGCCCTCATGCGCCGGGTTGGAACCGAAGATGAGGTGACCTTCAGCGGCGGCGTGAGCCGAAACGAGGCGATGGTCGAGGCGCTGGAGCAGCGGCTTGGCACGAAAGTCAACATCAGCGATGAGTCCCACTACATGGGTGCGCTGGGGGCTGCCCTCTTCGCCATGGACCACATTCAAGCCAGCCGAGCGCCGGCATCCGAGGAGTCCTGATGACCATCACTGCTGGGATCGACGTTGGTTCGACCTACACCAAGGCCATTATCTTCAGTGACGAGGGCAAGATCCTCGCCAGGGCGATGCGCCAGACCGGATTCAAGCTCACCGCGGCGGCTCGAGCCACTTTTGACGATTGTCTGAACGCGGCCGGGCTGACAGAGTCCGACATCGCCTACACCATTTCCACCGGCATCGGTCGACACCGGTGCGACTTCAAGAACCTGGCGGTTACGGACCTGACGGCCAGCGCCCGGGGCGCCAACTACTTCTTCCCGGGTACGCGGACGGTGCTCGACATCGGCGGCCAGACCATGAAGGCCAGCCGCATCGATGAGGGTGCGCGGGTCCAGAACTTTCGCCTCAACGACAAGTGTGCGGCGGGAACGGGGGCCTTCCTGGAGAAGACCGCTCGCTACATGGGCTACACGGTCGAGGAGATCGGCCCGCTGCTCGAAACTTCTCATGATTCCGTGCCGATCTCGGGCGTTTGTGCGGTCTTCGCCGAGTCCGAGGTGATCAACCACCTCTCCATCGGTACCGCGCCATGCGACATCATGCAGGGCGCCATCGAGTCGTTGACAGGGCGTTCGGTGCAGCTGATGAAGCGCATCAAGGCGCTGCCGGAGTACACCCTGGTCGGTGGAATCCTGCGCTTCTCGACCATGGCCCAGGCCGTGCGGGATCGCATCGAGTCAGAGGTCAACGTGCCCCCCGGCGACATGTGCCAGTACGTGGGCGCTGTGGGTGCTGGCATCCTGGCTCATCGCCGGCTGCAGGTGATCGCTCAGCAGAGCGCCAGTGCCGTCGAGAGCCAGTCAGCGGAACTGTGAGCCGCTCGCTGGGGTTGCAGACCCATCCCAGCTTCAACCCGGAAGGGATGGGCGAGGCCTGTCCGCGTCCGGTGCCCCCGCAAATGAGGAGAATGACGTGAAGCTCACCACTGCTTCGACCCCGCAAAACCCCCTCCTGGCTCGCCCTTTTCGAGGCTTGCCAAGCCGCGTTGGCA
>CAZEIY010000917.1:0-1557 GCA_964512375.1 uncultured Rickettsiales bacterium
CGCCCGAGGTGTCGTCGTCGCCCGAGGTGTCGTCGTCGCCCGAGGTGTCGTCGTCATCGCCGGTACAGGCGACGTCGACGGCGCAGCCTTCATCGTTGCAGTCTGCCGCGCCGTCCTGGTCGTTGTCAGTGCCGTCGGCACATTCGCCAGCTTCGTCACCCTCAACTTCAAGTTCACATCCAGCGGCAATAAAAAACAGTGCCATGGCGAGTTGGAACCAGAAAAAACGAGTCATCATGACCTCCAACTACAGAGGGTAGCGCGAAGGGCCAAGAAGTGGACCAGGCTTTACAGGCGTCCCGCATTGTCAAACCGATAGGGTTCGGACCCCAGCCACAAGTGGCATTAGCGGCCCACCCTCATTCCGAATGAGTCGTGTCGCCGCGAATCCAGGATGAGGCCCGCCACACTTGGCGAAGACCTCGAATTATCTTCTGGAAATCTCGCGGAAGGCACCCGTCGAGAAACCCCTAACTAACTGTAATTAAAAAGACTTTTTCCTCGCCCAGCCCACGCCCATGCGTCTCCGCCATAGATCACTAAGTATCTGTAATCTCAGTTACTTACGGCGCTCAAGTCGAGCAGGTTGGCCCTGGGGACCACACAGGGACCACATAGGATCGGCTGCAGGCGAGGGCGAGGTCCGCTAGCTCAGCAGAGTTAACATAACGCCTCTTATCGGACCTATACGCCACATCAGCATGAACGAGTCCCTGACCGATCTGGCTCCCCTGTCGAATATCACGTCGGTGGGTCAGAGCCTGATTGTCTGGGGTAACCCCGGCCTGATTAACCTGGACGGCCGCTAGCTCAGCAGAGTTAACATGACGCCTCTTATCGGACCTATACGCTCTGGGCAAGACCTGAGCCGAGCCGCGATCGCCCGCACCTCCTAAGGGGGCAGCGCGGCCCCGGGGAAGCCCGGCTATGATGCGCATCATCCTGGGCAACAGCCTGATCACCATGACCCCGGAGTCATCGACGGTGCGAGTTCTCATTCTGCTCCACGGCACACCCCCTCTGCCCAACCGCGTCGTCGTCGGCACCGGACTGCGTGCCTTCGCCAACGGCGAGGGTCTGCGCATGCGCGGCCACGAAGTGTTCTACTGCACGCGGAGCGAAGATCTCCCAGAGTCCAGCGGCCCCAAGGCGGGCAGCAGGAAGAGTAAGAACAGCAAGACCATCACCCAGGTGAAGGGCTCGAATCATCCACCGGGCGATCTGCAGCGCATCACCAATCCCCTCGACACAGCCCTGGTGTCCAGGGCCGGGAGCGCCCTTGGCCCCGCCCTCAGGGGACGCGCGCCGACACCGAAGGCGCCAGCGAGCCGATCGGACAGCGGTCTCGCAGTCACCGGCGGCGAGCTCGGGTCGGCGGGAAACCCCCTCGCCTTCACCGACACCCACGAGCTTCACGATATCGTGCGCTATGTAGACCCGGACGTAGTGCTCGTCGAGGCTCCCGAGGAAGTCAGGCGACTACCGCCGGGCACATTCCGGGTGATTCTGGACCTCTTCGCACCACGCATGCTCGAGCAACAGTTCCAGGAAGGCGCC
>CAZEIY010000918.1:0-1556 GCA_964512375.1 uncultured Rickettsiales bacterium
CCGATCCGATGCAGCAGAAGATCATGCGCTTCATGCCCGTGTTCTTCTCGGTGATTATGTTCACGCTGCCCGCTGGGCTGGTGGTCTACATCCTGGTCAACAACGTGCTCAGTATTGGGCAGCAGTGGTTGATTCACCGTTCAAATGATGACGATGAGCCCGCAAAGGAGGACGCGACCAAAGCGACCAAAGCGACCAAAGCGAGCAAGACGAGCAAAACGAGCAAGAAGTCGCGCCAGAAGGCGTGAGATGAGGTGTGAGATGAGCGAGAACATCACAGTAGAAGCAGGAACTCTCAACGAGGCAATCTCCTCGGCGGCGGCTCAGTTGGGCGCCGCGGGCATCGAGGACATCAGCTACGAGTTCGTTCGTGAGCATTTCCGAGGCGGGGCCTACACGGTGCAGATCAGCGCCGCGATGTGCAGCGAAGATGAGATCGCCGGGCGTACTCGATACCGCGAGCTCGCTGCTGAGGCGGAGAAGTGGATGACCGATTGTCTCGCCAACTTCGGGAGCCAGGGCAGGGTTCGCGCCTCGCTTCGCGGTAAGGACAGCCTACTGGTTGAGGTGCAGTGCGAGGATGATGGCAGTCTTCTCATCGGCAAAGAGGGCCGCAATCTCAAGGCCTTCGAGGCGCTGTTGACCAGCGCAGTGATTGGCGATCACGAGGGTATCAGTCTCAGTCTCGACATCGAGGGCTATCGCAGTCGGTCCAGAAGTCCCCGGCGGGATGAGGAGCGTCCTCGTCGCGGTCGGGATGGTGACCGCGGTCGTCGTGATGATCGGGGTGGTCGTGGTCGGGATGGGGCTCGTGGGGGTCGCCGTCCTCGACGCGAGGGAGATGACGAGCGCGACCGGGCGATCAGCGCAGAGACCAGGACCGCAATCGACAAGCTCCTGGCGGGCGACGAGTCGAGCATCGTTCTCGGCGAGATGAACTCCTATGAGCGTCACCTCGCGCACACTGTGATCAAAGATGCCGATGGAGTCGGCTCTCGCTCTGTAGGTGATGGATCTGACCGTCGGGTTGAGGTTTTCGCCGAGTAGCCCGGACACCTGGGAGCACTGGCGTTCATGACTTCGGACCAGCGTGTGCTCGATGAGGCTGCAGCGCTGATTGATCAGCCTATTGTTGCGATCAGCAGTGCGCCGGGGCAGGGCGCCGTCGGCATTGTGCGCCTCTCTGGTAGCGCGCAGTCGGTCGACGCGATCCTTGTGAGTCTGCTCGGTGCGGAACAGACAGCCTCTCTTCGTCCCCGAACGATGCACCTTCGGACCCTCAGTCACCCGATCACAGGGGAGTGTCTGGATCAGGGTCTCGTCGTTCGCTTCGAGACGCCTCATTCCTATACCGGTGAGGATGTGGTGGAGTTTCACCTCCACGGGAATCCGTTTGTTCTGGAGGGGTTACAGGAAGCCATCTGCGAGCTCGGCGCGCGCCTCGCCACACCCGGAGAGTTCAGCCGTCGGGCGGTACGGAGCGGCCGGATGTCTCTGCTGCAGGCGGAAGCTGTCGACGCTCTGATACGAGCGCGTGGTCGCTCGGGGGTGGATGT
>CAZEIY010000919.1:0-1552 GCA_964512375.1 uncultured Rickettsiales bacterium
TGTACTGCTCATTGCTATCGAAGCCCAGTTCCCTGGCCGTGCCGACCGAGTAGTGGGCGACTCGGGCCGAGTGGCCCGCGGTGAGGCCGTCGCGAGCATCGATGGACGCGGCAAGCCCGCGCATCATCGACTCCGACAACAGGCGCTGCTCTTCGGACAAGGTCAATGCATCCATGATGCTGCCGGCCTGTTGGCCGATGGCCACCAGCCAATCCAGGGAGTCCTCGTCGTCCTTCGACAGGGGACGGTGGGTGTCGAGATAGATGACGCCGTAGGTGGTCTTCGCCGACACGATCGGCACCGCCATGATGGCGCGCACTGCCTGCATGACCAACGACTTGCTTGTCTCGAGGCGCTCGTCACTACCGGCATCGAGGCTGAGCATTCCCACGCCTTCGCGGAGCACTCGCTCGGTCACCGTCTTGATGGGCTTGAACGGAGCTTTGGGCTCTTCGCTGGCGGAGCTCTCGTCGGGGAAGACGTCCTCGATGGACAGCACCGGGATGCGTCCGGATAGGGTCATGTTCGGCTGCTCGCCGATCACCCGCCAGGCGACAGGCTCGAGCTTGTCCTCGGTCTTGAGCAGCACCATCCCCCGGTCGACTCGGAGCAGCGACAGCACCTCGCGCAGCAGGGTCTCGGCGAGTTCGTTGGTTCCCTCGATGGAGATCAACTCAGAGGTGAGGCTGATCAGGGCCCGCAGGCGCTCTTCAGTCTTGGCCGAGGAGCCCCGCCCCCCCTTCATGGCCGCGCTGCTCTTCTGGGCCGTCAGGTCGCGCGCCGAGACGTACTGGGAGGCGCTGACGTTCACGACTCGCAGCACTTCGGTGTTGGTCTTGCT
The DNA here is from genome assembly GCA_964512375.1 of uncultured Rickettsiales bacterium. Classification (GTDB taxonomy): domain Bacteria; phylum Myxococcota_A; class UBA796; order UBA9615; family UBA9615; genus UBA6601. The sequence continues at coordinate 842 of CAZEIY010000919.1, forward strand.
GGGGAGGTTGGTGTCCTCGTCGCTCTCCTCGCTCAGAACCCGGAGACTCAGTCCGCTGGGACTGCCGAGGTTGATCTCATCGCCGAACGCGAGGGTCACGAACTGGATTCGTTTGCCCCGCTGGTAGGAGCCCGAGGTGGAACTCAGGTCCTTGAAGGTGACGCCGCCGCTGTGCGGCCAGATCTCGGCGTGCAGGCGGGAGATGTAGGGCGAGATAATCTGAATGTCGTTCTCGCTGGCCCGGCCGATGCGGATCGGCCCCGATGAGCCGATATCGAGCAGGGCACTACTCGCACGGCCTTCGTGGTCAGTGACAGTGATTCTGGTCGGATTGACACAGGTTGTTCTCGACACCGGTCCATCCTTGCAGAGCCTCTGGAAGGTAACAAGCGTGTCGGCCGATGATCTAGGTGGTGCTCGCGGGTGCGCTCGTCTTGCTCAAATCGCGGGCCGCGTGGTAGGCATTCGCATCGTCTACGCGCCCGCGTTGTCGCTAGAGGCAGCCGGGTTCACCTCAACATGGAACGTCCTATCGACCATGACTCAACGATCTTTCCCAGCAATTCTGCTCACCGTAGCGGCAGCCCTGGTTCTGGGCCCTGGCCTTTCGATGGCTGACGATTCGGTGCCGAGCATTTCGTTCACCGAGTACCGTCTCGACAACGGCTTGCAGGTGGTCCTGCACCAGGACCGCAGCCTGCCCGTTGCGCA
>CAZEIY010000920.1:0-1547 GCA_964512375.1 uncultured Rickettsiales bacterium
GGTCTCGGTGATGCGTTCTTTGGTGGCCATAAGGCTGTTTCCTTCGAGATATTCTCGAGCAGATTAGCGAGAGAAGCGTTTCGTCTTCGACTGTATGGCGTGGACACGCCTCGTGTCAACCCGGTGGCTGAAGAATGCCGGCGCCGACAAAGGCCATGGTCGCGGCGATGCCTATGGACAAGATCGTGTCCTGTTCAAGCTCGTTGCCTTTGAAACGGCTGATGTGTCCTAGATCGAGCACCTGGGCCTCGACCATCGCCTCGTGGAACTGAGGGACCAGCGGTGCAAGTTCGTTGGGGACCAAATCACCGGGCCGAACAGCTGGTCCATATGGTGCTCCGAGCTGTGCCAGGTACAGCCTTGCGTACTGATCGAAGAACCGGGCAAAGAGCTCTCGGTCTGACAACAGGTAATGCAGCTCGGCGTGACGGAAGGGCTCCCAGCCGAGCTCGATGTTCACCAAAGTAGGTTTGCGGTCGATGTCGACGACGCACTGCTGGAGCATCTCGAGCAGGGGGAGCTCACCACCGTTAAGGGGGCGCTCGTTCCCGAGCGCTCTCTTGAGGTCTGACATCTCGATGTCAACGGACGATTTGACGAGCTGTTGGATCTGAACTTTCTCATCTACCGAGAGCCAATCGAGCGCCCCTATCACCTCGTCCAGCGGCACGAGACCCTTGACGAGTCGAGCACGCATCTTGTCGCCAAATCCATGCTTGAGGAGGCCGTTCCAGATCACCTTAGTTCGTTTTTCCGCCACATCTCGGTAGTACGGACGCACCACAGAAACAAAGGCATGCAGCGGGTTGCCGGGCTGCTCTGAAGCAAAACCAACGCCTTCGACGAGCACGTCATCAATGGCATGGGCCATCTCGTGCACGATGGACCAAGCTGCGAGAGGGCCGCGCCACACCCAGATCTCACCGCGCTGCTGCACATAGCAGGCCTTGTTGCCCTTCTCGTCGATGAGTCGGATGCCGAGGTGCAGGCGATTGAGCCACAGTGGCTGAACGATGGCTGCAGCAACACGCACGCCAACGTACACAACGTCGAGCTCGGTCCTGTTTTGCGGCTTGGCCCACTCATTGCTCGGACGCAGCTCGATGCAGTGCGACATGTCAGCGATGGGGTTGGGGCTCTTCAGTGCAGCGGGGATTGGATCTACTCGCAACCATCGGCGCCGAGTAGTGCGTCCAGGAAGCAACACTGTCGCCGGATAGTCGACGGTGACGGCTCGGCTCAGGGGAGTCTTGACCTTTTCGAGTATCGCGCCAAACTTCTGGGTCTCGGGGTAGAGCGTAAGGGCTGCGGCTCGCGGGCCCCACATCGGACTGTGGTACTGCAGCGACCTGTTGTAGTCGTCTAGCCCGAAGAGACTGACCTCTTCATCTGCCACATACAGGGTGTGATCTTCGAGGGTCAGCGCTCGTGGGCGACGGGCGACACCTAGGAGCAAGCGCGCGAGTTCGAAGATTCGTTTGCGGCCCAGGACTCCGTGTTCGTCGAGGGTCTGAAGGGCTTGTCCCACAGCGGTATCTAGCTGCGTT
>CAZEIY010000921.1:0-1543 GCA_964512375.1 uncultured Rickettsiales bacterium
CCGCACCAGCGGCAGCCTTGGTGTGGCCGATCTGCGACTTCACCGAGCCGAGCGCACACCACTGATTCTGTTCTCGCAGAGCCGGATCGAAGACCATCGACAGGCCGCCGAACTCAGCCGCATCGCCAGCCTTGGTGCCGGTACCGTGGGCTTCCACCATTTCGACGGTCTCAGGGCCATAGCCAGCGATGTCGTATGCGCGGGCGAGCGCCTTGGCCTGGCCTTCCGGAACCGGTGCATAGACGCTCTTAGAGCGGCCATCGGAGCTGGAGCCTACACCGGTGAGGACGGCATAGATGCGGTCGCCATCACGCTCAGCATCGTCCAGCCTCTTGAGGGCCACCATGCCCAGTCCCTCGCCGAGCATCGTGCCGTCCGCCTGGTCCGAGAAGGGCCGGCAATCTCCGCTGGGGCTGAGCGCGGGAGTCTTGCTGAAGCACATGAACATGAAGATGTCGTTGAGTGTGTCTACGCCGCCGGTGATGACGAGGTCAGAGTCTCCCAGGTAGAGCTCGCGCGCAGCCATACTGAGCGCCGAGAAGGTTGAGGCACAGGCTGCGTCGGTGACGCAGTTTGTGCCGCCCAGATCGAGGCGATTGGCGATGCGCCCTGCGACCACGTTGCCGAGTAGGCCCGGGAAGCTGCTCTCCTGCCAGGGCACGTAGTGGTCGGAGATGCGCTGACAGATCTCCTGGACCTTGTCCTCTCCAACGCCGGCCTCCCGTAGGGACTTTTGCCAGATGGGGCGCTGCAGGCGGGAGACCATGGTGCCCAGCAGTTCTTGCGCAGAGGTCACTCCCAGGATCACGGACATGCGAGAGCGATCGATGGTCTCGAATTGACCACCTGCGGCATCGCGCAGTACCGACTCCGCGACGATCAGCGCGAGGAGTTGACTGGTATCTGTAGCCTCGATGATGGAGGGCGGCACTCCCCAACTCAGAGCGTCGAAGTCGACCTCTGAGAGGAAGCCTCCGCGGCGCGCATAGGTCTTGTCCGGCGCGCTGGGATCGGCGTCGTAGTAGTCCTCGGGTAGCCAGTGACTCTCCGGTACGTCGGAGATCAGGTCTTTGCCGGCGAGGATGTCACTCCAAAAGCCGGTGGAGTCCTGAGAGCCAGGGAAGAGCGCGGATACGCCGACAACGGCGATGGCAGGGCGGCTGGTGGGGGGCTTTACAGTCATGATTACTCAACAATCGGTGTTGTATGCGGACTATTCGAAAAGAGCTCAGGCCAGGGGGCGTGGCCGGTAGTCAAAGGCTTCGGGAGGAACGGGAACGCCGTAACTGCGCAGCTGCTGGCTGCGTGTGACGACGGCCGCCCCCTCCATGAGGTTGCGGGCGACCTGCACGACGCTTCGCGCTTCGGGTTCGGCGAGGAAGCTGCCACGGGTCCAACGGTTGAAGGATCCCATGGCCGGGCCACACCAGATCTGGTAGTCGGTGCGTCGCGTGCTGTCGCCGGCTATTGCCCAGCGGCTGCTCAGGCCGAGGTAGCTGCGGAAGACCAGGGCCATCTTGTGCTTGGGGTCGGCCTCGGCGCG
>CAZEIY010000922.1:0-1543 GCA_964512375.1 uncultured Rickettsiales bacterium
GTGCGGTGTCGTCGTCACCATGTGCGGTGTCGTCGTCACCATGTGCGGTGTCGTCATCACCATGTGCGGTGTCGTCGTCACCATGTGCGGTGTCGTCGTCACCATGTGCGGTGTCGTCGTCGCCGAACGCTGAATCGTCGTCACCATGTGCGGTGTCGTCGTCGCCGAACGCTGAATCATCGTCACCATGTGCGGTGTCGTCGTCGCCGGCCCCGGGACTGGAATCATCGTCATCGCCAGGGCCCAGGCACGGACCGGTTCCGCTGCATTCCGGGTCCGCACAGTCTAGATAACCATCCGAGTCATCATCCAGGCCATTGCTACAGTCCTCTGGCGTACAAATGCTCACCGAGAAGCACTCTGGATCGAGACAATCTGCGCTACCGTCCTGATCGTCGTCGATACCGTTCCCGCAGAGCTCCGCGATACAGACCGTGGCCCCGACGCACTCCGAGTCCGTGCAGTCGATGTAACCGTCAGAATCATTGTCCTGACCATCAGTACAGATCTCAGCAATGCAGCCCGGGAAGAGCGCGCAATTGGGATCATTACAGTCGATCAGAGAGTCCGCATCGTCATCGAGGTTGTTGTCGCAAAGCTCTGTGCTGGAGCTGCAGCTGAGATCGAATGCACACTCGACATCGGCACAGTCCATTGCCCCGTCACCGTCATCGTCGATACCGTTACTGCAGAGTTCTGGGAGACAGGACTGAGCGCTCACACACTCGTCATCAGTGCAATCTACAAAGCCGTCTCCATCATCATCGGAGCCATTGCCGCATTGCTCAGGGATACACACATGCAGCGTCGCGCAGTCGAGATCTGCGCAATCGATAAGCAGATCGCCGTCATCATCAGCACCGTTCTCACAGAGTTCGTCCGCACAGATCGGTAGGGAAGAGCAATCCAGATCCGCACAATCGATGGTGCCGTCGCCATCGTCGTCAATGCCGTTCTCGCACTGCTCTGGATTACATATGGCAAGAGGGCTGCACTCCAGATCAGCACAATCGACGAGACCGTCATTGTCATCGTCGATCCCGTTGTCGCAGGTCTCACCACTCACCGCACAGAGTGGATCGCCAAGGCACGAAGGGTCGAAGCAGTCGACCAGGCCGTCCAGGTCATCATCGGTGCCGTTACCGCAGACCTCAACAGAACAGATGACCTCATTCAGGCAGTCCGGGTCGGCACAATCGATCGCCCCGTCGGAGTCATTATCCAGGCCATCAGCACACAACTCAGGAGTGCAGGACGACAACTGAGCAATGCACAGAGCGTCAGCGCAATCGACCAGCCCGTCTCCATTGTCGTCAACCCCGTTGCCGCAATCCTCAGGCGTACAGGATGGCTCGGTAGCAATACAGTCAGGATCAGCGCAGTCGATGGCGCCGTCAGAGTCATTGTCGATTCCATCCGCGCAGAGCTCGGGAATGCAGTCGGGGCTGAGCTCACAGTCTGCATCGGTGGGGTCATTGCTCAGATTATCCGCACAATCGATCAGTCCATCACCGTCGTCGTCGATACCATTGCCACAGTCCTC
>CAZEIY010000923.1:0-1541 GCA_964512375.1 uncultured Rickettsiales bacterium
GGCAGGCATGGCCCTGGCTATCGGGACGCGGCCATCCTTGGTGCGGGCCGACTCAATCTCCTGGAGGATGTTCTCGGCCTTTTTCTCGCCCATCCTTGGCAGGGACGCGACGCGTCGGTCGCCAATAGCCGCCTCCAGCCCGCCCACCGTGGATACGCCCAACTCGTCCCACAGCCGCTTCGTGGTCTTGGGGCCTACGCCCGGCACGCGCATGACCTCTAGGATGCCGTCGGGGAACTGGCCGCTCAGCTTGTCGTAGTACTCCAGCCGGCCGGTGCCGACCAGCTCCCTGATCTTCTTGTCGATGGCCTTGCCGATGCCGGGGATCTCGGTGAGATCCTGGTCTTCCCGCACCATCTGCGCCAACTCCGTGGGGAGATGGGCGATGGTGCGCGCGGCCCGCTCATAGGCGATGACTGTGAAGCGCGGCTCTCCCTTCATCTCCAGCAGGCCGGCGATGTTCTCGAAGACCTCTGCTATCTCGGCGTTGTTCACTGGCCCGTCTCGCTCAACAGCCGGTGGTCGCTAGTCCCCTCCGGCCGCCATGAGGAGCGCATCCTTCGCAGACTCAGACAGGTCTATGACCAGGAAGTAGTCCTGCGGATAGAGATAGTCCTCCCCGGACTCGTCGACGACTCGAAGGTAGCCGGACGCGTCCGCATCAGGGTCCGGCAAGACCTGGTAGATCTTTCGGACCTCCAGGGACGCCGAGTAGTCTGCGTTGCGCACGCAGATGGCGAAGCGGAGATCCTGGGTCACCGCAGAAGCTCTCGCTTGGCGTCATCGGCTGAGATAGCCTCCCCTCGCAGGTACTCCTCCCACGCTTCGCTGGCGTCGCGGTCTTCCAGTCCGGTAGTCGGTTTGTCGTCCTCCGGCGCCTCCGTCAGCGCGCGCAGAAGCGGGTCGCCCATGTCTCGCAGGTATTCTACGTTGCAAGCAGTAACCGGTACTTCGTTGTCTGACAATTGGTCAACCAGCCTGAGTGGGATGCTCTTCGCTGTGACAGTCTCTTCAGCCGCCTGTGAGACTTTTCGCCGTAAACCTTCAGTCATAGGCGGCGGTATGCCTCCCGCCGGTGCTGCACCTCAACCACCTGGAGCGTGCGGTCTTGAGGCTGGTAGAGGAAGAATACACGCCAGGCTCCGACTCTCAGACGAAGAACCCCGCCCTGACCTCTGACCCTCTGCACGTCACCTATTCCCGTTGTGGCCAGGCGTCGCACGGCTCTCAACAGCCGCGTCCGGAGGTTGCTGTCCACGCGTCGGAGGTTCCGTTGAGCCCGAGTGGTGACCACGACGCGCCAGATCAAAGACCAAACTCACGCTCGACCTCTTCTAAGGTGGCAACTCTTCTTGCCTTCAGATCATCCAGCCCCTCGCGGATTCCGGTTATGCCTTCGTCCGTCAGTTCCTCGTCGTCCTCCGGCGCCTCCATCAGCGCGCGCAAGACAAGGTCGCCCGTGTCCCGCAGGTATTCCAGATAGCGAGCGGCTGCGACTACCTCGCTCTCTGGCAGCTGGTCAACCAGCTCAAGTAGTCTCT
>CAZEIY010000924.1:0-1534 GCA_964512375.1 uncultured Rickettsiales bacterium
CCCCACCTCGGTACGGACAGAGATCGAGCGGGGAAACACCTGGTTCATCTCCCAGCTCCCCATCGGGTTCCTCGAGGCCGTGGGCCGTCAGGAGATCTTCCGGTTTTCCCCAGGTGCCATCTTTCACCTCGCCGAAGAGGGTCCCTCGGGGCTCCAGGCGCAGTGGGGCCTCCCGCCGCTTACGTCTGTGATGAAGGACTTCTTCTATGCGGGGTCGCTACGAAAGGCCAATGAGGCTATCGCGCTCGAGTATCTGTTGCCATTTCGTGTGCTGTCCCCCGACATCGGAGGAGGCAACATGGTCAGATATCTGTCGATGGGCAACTGGAAGAACAACATCATGCAGGAGTATCGGCAGTGGCGTCGAGACCAGCTGCACTTCATGACGGCGCCTGTGCCGGTACGGGTTACCCAGGTCGGAGGTCAGGGGCGTGCGCTGCTGACCACCCCAGAGGTCGAGCAGGCAGAGAACAACATCATGGCGGGCATGGGTGTCCCTCGGGAGTTCATTTATGGCGGGCTGCAGTTTACGGGCAGCGCGGTGACCCTGCGTATTTTGGAGAACCAGCTCCTCAACGATGCACGAGGTCTGAGGCTCTTGTTGCGCTGGGTCGTGGACCGGGTGCGCAGACACATGGGCTGGCCTCGAATCAACGTCAACCTCAAGCCCTTCCGGTTTATCGACGACGTCTCCCAAAAGGGCCTGCTGCTCCAGGCAGACTCGGCGTATCAGTTCCTCTCGCGAACGTCGGCCGCGGAGCTCTTTGAGAGAGACATGGACCTCGAGCGCGAGCGCAAGGTCAAGGAGCGGGTCGATGACCTGAAAATGGAGCGCACGCTCGCCAAGCACGAGGAGCGTGCCGCTGGAATCGCAGCACAGGCCGAGCAGGCCGCCCAGGCAGGGGCGTCTCAAATGGGCGGGGAGGAGATGTTCATCATGCAAGCCCAGCAGATGACCGAACAATTGCTGCAGATGTCCTATGAAGACCGCAAGAGCATGTTGTATAGTCTACGAGGACAGTCCCAGGTGCTGTACGCCCTCGTGACTCAGATGCTCAGCGACGTCAACCGCGAAGAAGAGCAAGTGGCCAAGTCCCAGGTGCGGCAGCAGCGACAAGTGTAGGCGACGATTGTGAAAGTACAAAGCCCCTTTGGGTCCACACGCGACTGGTTTACCGAGCTGCACTCAGGCAACTACTCTTCGGCCCCCAACGTCCCCACAGGACATCCACTCTCGCGCCTCTTCGGCGCAGACCCTGAGGTGACGGGCAAGAACAAGAAGGCCGGAGATCTAGAGAAGCTGATGTCCGACATCGGCAAGGCCCAGGTCCGCTACCGCCAGTTCAACCTCAACACCGAAATGGACCGCGTAGAGTTGCAGCGCATTGTAACGCGGTGCATGAAGAGGGACGGCGCGATGTTCGGCAACGAGCAGTGGTCCGTCACTCCCAGAGGCAACACTCTGGTCACCCTCCAGTGGATCGACTGGAAGGAGAGCGACGAGATGCCCTCACCTCCAAAGCCCGAAAAGCCC
>CAZEIY010000925.1:0-1532 GCA_964512375.1 uncultured Rickettsiales bacterium
CCAAAACTCAGCCGGGCGCGATGTCCATCGTTCGGTACGGTTCGGTTCCCGGCCACTCTGCAGCCTCTTCGGCCGAGATTCGACAATTTCCCGCCTGCTCCTGATCGATGGACTGAGACCACGATCGAGTTTTGGGACACCACGGGGGAACTTCAGGCCTGGCTAGCCACCGACAATCGTGACCCTGCGGGCTGCATTGGCGGGTAGCGTCGACCGCCCGGATCCGCTGGCTGAGAACCCAGTGGCAGAGCCCCAGTAGATGTAGGTGTCGAAGTTGCCGGGGCTGCCGTTGGCGTAGTGGTTGGTGAAGACAACATCGAGGTAACCATCCTGATTCACATCGCCCACCGCATTGCTTGGGCTGCCAATGGTCGGAAGGGCGGTCCTGTTTGTGGTCGAAAAAGTGCCCGAGGACGAGCCCCAGTAGATGTACGAGTCGGTTTGCCAACCGCTGTCGTCACGGAAGTTCGAGACCACGATGTCGAGAAAGCTGTCTTCGTTGACATCAGCGATGGTGCTGTCGTGGGCCCCTTGAGTCGGCAGGCCGGTTCGGTTGGCGACCGAATACCCCGATGCGCCCCCCCAGTAGATGAAGGAGTCGGTGGTGTAGTCGCTGGGTTGCTGGGTGTTGGGATTGGAGAACAAGATGTCGAGGAAGTCATCGTCATCCAGGTCAGCGACCGAGACATAGATGGCTGTATGTGTCGGCAACCCGGTGCGAGCTGAAGCGGAATAGCCGGTGCTCGAACCCCAGTAGATGTAGGAGTCGATGTGTCCTTGCGGGTTCGCTTGATTATCGCGTTGATTGCAGAAGATGATGTCCGGGTAACTGTCGGCATCAAGGTCAGCAATCTCAACACAGTTGGCACCGAGTGTCGGAAGCCCCGTTCGATTTGCGGTGGAGTAGCCGGCTGAGCTTCCCCAATAGATGTGGGAGTCCGTGTCGAACTGAAAGTTCCCCGAGTAGCTGTTTGCAACAACCAGATCGATGAAGCCATCCTCATTGAGGTCCTCCGCATCAAAGTCCGTGGCGGTGTCGGGAAGCGACTGCGGGGAGCTCAGAAAGCCCGCGGCAGAGCCCCAATAGATCTGCGTATTCGGAGTCACTCCCCCAAACACAATGTCCAGGTAGCCATCGGTATCGAGGTCGTAGACCAGGTGTCCGCCCACACCGCTTGTAGGCAAGAGGGTCTGGTTGGTAGGTGAGTGTCCGGAAGCCGCGCCCCAGAAGATCGAGGACGGTCCCGAGCTATTTGAGATCACCAGGTCTGGGTAGCCATCGCAGTTGAGATCGGTGCACGGATCATGGGCCGCAGAGTCATCGTCATCGCCTGCGGAGTCGTCGTCATCGCCTGCGGAGTCGTCGTCATCGCCAGCGGAGTCGTCGTCATCGCCAGCGGAGTCGTCGTCGCCTGCCGAGTCATCATCGCCTGCCGAGTCATCGTCGCCTACCGTGTCGTCGTCGCCTACCGTGTCGTCGTCGCCTACCGTGTCGTCGTCATCACCCGACCCACACTCATCCAAAACCGAGC
>CAZEIY010000926.1:0-1528 GCA_964512375.1 uncultured Rickettsiales bacterium
TGCAGTCGCCGGTGTTGGTCACGTACGACGGGCCAGGCGGGCCGTCACAGGTGTGCGCTGGCGTCGTCTCCGAGCCCACTCCGTCACCGTCACTGTCGAGGTACCAGGTCTCGAACGGGAGTCCCTCATCAATTAGAGGGTCGCAGTCGTTGTCGGCTCCGTCGCAGATCTCTGGGTTGGTCGGGAAGTTGTTGGCGTTGTCGTCATCACAGTCGCCGCCGACGTTGACGTAGCTCGGGGACGGCGCGCCGCTGCAGGTGCTCTGGGATACGGCATCGTTGCCGAAGTTGTCTCCGTCCAGATCCTGGAACCAGGCCTCGAACCCAAGGCCGTCATCGGGGAGCGAGTTGCAGTCGTTGTCGGCCCCGTCGCAGACCTCTGAGTTGGCGGGGAAGTTGTTTGCGTTGTTGTCGTCACAGTCGCTGCCCGATAGCACGAAGCCGTTGCCGGGTGACCCATCACAGGTCTGCTGGCTCTGGTTTGGATCGCCGTCGCCGTCACCGTCGCCGTCGACATACCAGGACGTGAAGATGACGTTCTCGTCGACGCCTCCATCACAGTTGTTGTCGAGCAGATCGCAGAGTTCGCTGGCGCCGCCGTAAATGAGGGGGTTGCTGTCGTTGCAGTCGTCGTCGGGTGTATTAAAAGCACCGTCGGCACCGCAGGTGGGGACGCCATCACCATCCAGATCGAAGTCTTCGTCGATCTGGTTGTCGCAGTCGTTGTCCAGCGCATCACACTCTTCGCTTCGGCCGGGGTAACGAGATGAGTTGTTGTCGTCGCAGTCAAGCCCGAAGAAGCACAGGTCGCGGTCGAAGTAGGCATCCCCGTCGATGTCGAAGCCCTCGTCAATCACGCCATCGCAGTTGTCATCGACGAGGTTGCAGACCTCAGTGCCTCCGGGGCCCACGGCATCGTCGGTGTCATCGCAGTCGGTGCCGCTTGCGCACGGGCCCTCGGCGAGATGCCCGTCACCGTCGAGGTCGAAGTCTTCGTCGGTCAGGGTGTCACAGTCGTTGTCCTGCCCATCACAGAGTTCTGGATTGTTGGGGAAGTTCGAGGAGTTGCCGTCGTTACAGTCGCCACTGGCGGTCACGTACCCGATTCCTGGTGGCCCCGAGCAGGAGAGCTCTTGAGTGTTCGTGTTGCCGACTCCGTCACTGTCGACGTCGACGTACCAGGCGACAAAGATGAGCCCGTTATCGACAGTGCCGTTGCAGTCATTGTCGATGTCATCGCACAACTCGGGGGCTCCGCTGAAGACCAGCGGCTCCTGATCGTCGCAGTCTTCATCTCCGCTGGCTGCGATGCCATCGCTTCCGCAGGTGTCCACACCGTCACCATCATTGTCCGCAACATTGAGGAGGGGGTCGTTGTCATCGCAGTCTGGCGTTGGGCTGCAGGTGCTGGCCCCATCCTGGTCAACGTCGAGGACATTCGAAGAGATGTCGCTATCGTCACAGTCGGCTCCGCAGGGGGCAGGGGCTTCCCCATCGCCGTCGAGATCGGATTCGACAGCGGGTATCTG
>CAZEIY010000927.1:0-1528 GCA_964512375.1 uncultured Rickettsiales bacterium
GTCCTCGTCGGTGGCGCCATCGCAGTCGTTGTCGACCTGGTCACACAGCTCGGTGGCGGTGGGATGGATGGCCGCGTCGCCGTCGTTGCAGTCCTCTTCCTCGGGAAAACCGTCCCCATCGGCATCGACCGGCGGCGGGGGCGCGGAGTCATCGTCATCACCAGCGGAGTCGTCATCGCCGGCAGCGGAGTCGTCGTCGCCGGCGGCTGAATCATCGTCATCCCCGGCAGAGTCATCGTCATCGCCGGCGGAGTCATCGTCACCGGCCACCGTATCGTCGTCGTCAGCGATGGTACCCGCAGCATCGGGCCCACAGCCGGGCAGGCCCCCCAGCAACAAGCAGGCAAGCAGTAGCGCGACGAGATTCTTGATCTGCATGACAGTCTCCTGGGGGCAAGCCTAGCGCAACGCTGACCGGTGCCAGCTAGCGCCCGAACACGAACCACGGGCCATGGACACCCGAGTCATCGACGCCGTTCATTCCACGGGTACGGCCGGCAGCGTGGCCGGAGCCGCCATTGGCGCAGCTGTTGTTGTCCAGGCAACTCTGCAGGCCGACGCCGATGGCAAGGTCATCGTGGTAGTGGAAGGTGCCCGATTGATTGGCACAACCGGCATTTCCGTCTCCAAGCAGGCCAATAGAGGAGATGGAGCGGGTGTCGTTGATGCCCAGCCAGTAGCAACTCATGCCTGCAGAGGTCACGCCCAGGGCCGACAGGTAGGCCTGGCGGAGCGCGCTGGTGCCGACGTCGGAGTAGCCCCGCGAGTTCTCGGAGTACTCGACATGACTCTGGCCGGCAGTGAAGAAGCTGAGCAACGACCGATTCTGGTTGTGAGCAAAGGTGTAGCAGTGCGCCGTGTCCTGGAAGCACAGCCGCACCTCGTTGCTGACCAGCTCGCCGTAGGGAACTCCGTGGTAGTCGACATCTTGGAGACCCGCGGGCGGGGAGTCTGAACCGGCAGAGCTCCAGTTGGGACTGTTGTTGCCCCAGTAGGTGGACGGGCCGTTGGCGCTGAGCAACAGAGTCCACCCGCCCCCGTCTGTCACCTGGTCGCAGTAGACGTCATAGCCGGAAGCGCTGCCGGTCGGCCCGTCGGGGTCTACCGAGTACACCCCACTACTGGCACCGAACCCGGTGACAAGCAGGTCCTCGCAGGATGCCCCGGCAAAACACTGGCCGGACGAGTCCGGGAACACGGCGGCGGCGGCATCGTTGCAGTCGCCCTGAACCGAGGCGGTGCCGGCAGGAGCATCACACAAAGAGACCCCTGGGTCGTAGTCGGCACCAAAGCCATCGCCATCGGCGTCGATGTACCAGGTGGTCTGCCCCACGGCACCGGAGTCGGCGTCGTCGGCCAATCCCGAGCAGTCCTCGTCGGTGTCGGAGGCGTCGCAAACCTCCACAGCTGCCGGATTCACGGCAGTGGCGTTGTCGTCGCAGTCGCTGTGGTCACTCACAAGGCCGGCGGGCGCACTGCACCACAAGGTCCCGGGATCGCTTGCGTCCCCGTAGCCGTCTCCATCGAG
>CAZEIY010000928.1:0-630 GCA_964512375.1 uncultured Rickettsiales bacterium
CGCGCAACCACACCGCAGGCCCGAAGATGAATCGGCTGTTACTGGGTTGGTTTCGGCCAGTTCGTGCCCTAAAGGCGGACAACATGCAGCGATTTCTAGCATCACCACCAACGGCCAGGTCTGAGAGCCTCATCCCAGAGAGGGTGATGCGCAGTTCGCGGATAGGAGAAATCTCAGGGTAGGCCTGGGCCATCTGCTTGAAGGTGTCATCGTCAAGTGCTAGTGAGCCCGAGGCGAGTCTCGGCCACGGAATGCCATGCGTCGCGAGCCACCTACACCATCGATCGGCCTTGAAGGTCTTCCCCTCATAGACCCGGTAGTCAGCATCGACACGCCCGATCAGTTCATCTTTGATAGCTTCCCAGTTCGAGCCCAATGCGGAAAGAGTCTGGGAGTCGATTGGAATTCCGGTGTATTCGATGTGCGCCGCGGCGGCCATGTACCGCCCTCGCAGGAGAGCTCTTGGCATGTCCAGCTGTGGTGCCATGGCCACAAATAGTTGCGCAAGCGCCTGGACATCCGCTTCGCAGTAGTCGACGAGATCCTCTTGCTCGTCAGCCGTCCAGGGCCCACCTCGCAGCGCGAGGGCGCGCATTTCACTTTTCTCTTCGACGCCCATGGTGTCGAGTC
>CAZEIY010000928.1:640-1528 GCA_964512375.1 uncultured Rickettsiales bacterium
ATAGCGCCAATCAACCCGTTGCCGCAGGGAACACTCAAACCATTCGTGCGATTCCTGAACTCGACGAAGAGATCGAGGATGTTTCTCGGAATGGGCCAGCCAAGGGCTAAATGACAACCGAGCTCGGCACTGGCATAGTAGGCAACGTAAAGATCCTGATTACCGAAGGGACACGCGGCGGAGTGCGAGACCGCGCCGTCGAGCCAGACTCGCAGGCAGCGCTTCGTGAGTAGCTCGAGCGCTACCATGCAAATGGGCGCCGGTCTCTCACCGGGTTCTGCGCGGAATTCAAAGTCCACGAGCCAGACTCGCTCGAAGCCGAACATGTGCTACTGTGCTCCCCGGAGCCGCTGAACCGCAGGATGGTCCAGATCCTGGATGAAGTGATCGCGGAACGCAATGTTCAGGAGACTCTGAAAATCCGCGTCCGGCCACTGCGGTTCGGGGAGATCTCCGGCGGCCTCAAAGACCTCGTAGGCCCCCAAGCTCATATTGGCAACCACGCGTACCCAGCTGCCCATTGCCATCTCCGCGGCCTGCATTTGGCTACGATGCCACTCAAGGATTCGCCCGTCGCCCACGGGTAGAGGGACTGGCCAAAGAAACACTACGTCCTGTCGAGTGATCGCCGTAAACAAGATCTTCGGGGCGACCTCCCCTGGTAACTCACTGTGGAGAGCGGGATCTACCAAGTATGACTCCCGGTCCTCTTTGAACTCGAGAACCGCGGTGGGAAACCGGTATGACTCGTCAGGATGAACCCGCACAAAGGACTGTTTGTCGGGCTTCCTCACCGGTACCGTGAGCAGTGCCTTCTTGACGCCAAGGGTGGTCTCGAAGTCTTGCGAAAGGCGCAGGTCCTCAAGTTTTATCTGGTCGCTTCCATTC
>CAZEIY010000929.1:0-1525 GCA_964512375.1 uncultured Rickettsiales bacterium
GCGAACACCAGCCAACAAGGTCCGCGTACCTCGCTGTGAACCGAAGGCAATAAGGTCCCGCAATCCCACTGGATCCAGGCGCCGGGTCCTGCCCAGAGCCAAAAGGTCATCGTGAGCCACACCGTTCTTATCGAGAAAGATCGGCGACCGCAGCGGAGGAGGTAGTTCAGGCGCTGGCACGGCTGGCGGCAACAAAAGAAGTGCAGGCCTGAAGAGCTCGGGAGATGCCGTCATCATCGACATCCAGGTGACTCACGAAGCGAACTGACTGCTCGGACACCGCCGTAATAAGGACGCCTCGATCGCTGAGATGATCAACGAGATCTGCGGCGTCACCGAAAGCGGCATCGAGGTCGGCGTAGACCATGTTCGTGGCCATGGACTCCAGGTTCACTGCGAAGCCTTCCAGCCCATCGAGCCCTTCTCCCAGCGAGCGCGCCCGGCGGTGGTCGTCCGCCAGACGACCGATGTGGTGCTCCAGAGCATGAAGACCCGCCGCAGCGAGCACGCCAGCCTGCCGCATCCCTCCACCGAACATCTTGCGAAAGCGATGTGCTCGATCAATGAATGACTGAGAACCCACCAGCAGGCTTCCCACAGGACAACCCAGCCCCTTACTCAGACAAAACGAGATGGAATCAAACGGCGCGGCGAGGTGAGCTGCGGAGAGGCCTTGGACAATGGCCGCATTGAACATCCGCGCACCATCTAAGTGGTACGCCAGTCCCTGCTCACGAGCCACCTCACCGAGCGCCTCGCAGTGCGCTGCGGGTACGACCGTGCCGCCGGCCCGATTCGCGGTGTTCTCGACACAGAGCAGCTTGCTGTTGGGGTAGTGGGACAGTCCGCCAGGAGGCCGGACAGCGCTGCGAACATCGGCCACGGCCATCACGCCGGCCTGCCCTGCAACGCACCGGGCGCTCAATCCGGACAAGGCAGCGAAGCCACCCCCTTCATATAAGAAGATGTGCGAGTCCGCCTCGACGATGATCTCGTCACCGGGTTCGGTGTGTGTACGCAGCGCGATCTGATTAGCCATCGTGCCAGACGGCACAAAGAGAGCAGCTTCCTTGCCCAGAAGCTCGCTCGATCGATCCTGCAGAAGGTTAACGCTGGGGTCATCGCCAAAGACATCGTCACCCAGGGGTGCCTCTGCCATTGCCTCTCGCATCGCCACTGTGGGCCGCGTGACAGTATCTGAACGGAGATCAACGGTTTTCATGGCTGCCGATGGTAGGCCAAGACCCTTGCATTTTCACCACAGACATGTGAAGAACCGCCTCATCGAGCGAATTCGAATCGCTCCTTTCGAGTAGGATTGACCTTCACAAACCCGTCAGCCGGGAGGCTGCTGAGGAGTTCAAAACATGTCCCGTCTCTTCCTTACCCTCTCTGCAATCCTTGGTTCCATCGCCGTACTTGGTACTGCCTGCATCGTCTCCGGTCCAGCCGACGACGACGACGACGACAGCCCCGTTGGCATCTCATGCGCAACCGCTGATGAGGCATGGAGCACCTGCGCGGC
>CAZEIY010000930.1:0-1525 GCA_964512375.1 uncultured Rickettsiales bacterium
AGGGAAGTCCGGTACCTGGTTCAATACACCCGCCTTCGAAACACTTCAGACCGGGCGGACACAGCACTCCTCGGCAGAGCAGTATGGCATCGGTCACAGGAGCGCCGTCAATCCAGGTGCACACAGGTCCTTCCGGACCATTCTGGAAGCAGTCGGCATCTGGCATCAGACCGCCCAGAGTACATTCGGCGGACGCAGTACAAGGGACCGTGCCGCACTTCGGATCCAGGAAACCGTCCTGATCATCATCGATAAGGTTGCAGGGCTCCTCGGTACGCTCGCATGGCAAGCGCATCGGTTCGGTCTCTGGATTCCAGAGGTGATCTACCGGGCGACAGGGGCCCAGCAGCGCAGAACTATCGTCATCATCGGCGCCGGTATCATCATCACCGGCCTCAGCACAGATTGGCGCACCCAGGCAGTTTGGGTCGTCACAATCAAACAGACCGTCGGAATCGTTGTCAGCTTCATCCGAGCACTCCCCTGGGAGAGCACCTTCGAAAGAAGCCTTCCCACAACCGGCGAGGAGCACGAACACCGAAAGGCACAAGAACGGTACGTTTCTAGTCACGTCACACCCACAATAGAAAACTGAAGGCCTCTCCAACAGACAAGATGTCTGGAAACACCTTCATTTATCCCCCGATCACCCATCGCCAGTTTAGCTGTTCGACTCGCTCAGCCAGGGTAGGAGGAGCGCGTTGATCTCGGCGGGACGCTCACGGTGTAGAAAGTGCCCTGCATCCGGCAGCCGCTCGATTTGAAACCCTGCGGGAAAGTCCCTCTCCTCGAACAGGTGCTCGTAGAGGCGTGACTCCATGCAGCCGTCGTCGTCTCCTGCGATCGCCAGAGTTCGCACGGGCACTGAAGTCAGTCTCATGGCTTCGGAGACTCTCAGTCCAAGCAGCAGAGCTGGTGAGACGTTCTGGCGGTAGTAAGAGAGCATTGCTCGTTTTACTCCGGGGACCTCGAACACTCCCCGCAGGTGTTGCCAGTCCTCGTCGTCGAGTTCCAGCCCAGGTGACCAGTTCTTCATGAGCCGCTTGACCAGGGCCCAGTCCTTGCGCTCGATGGCCCACTCGGCGATTCCCCGGAGTTGAAAGAAGCTCATGTACCAGAGCTTCAGGAGCTGGCTGGGTGCTCGCCAGGTCAACTTGCGGAAGCGGGCGATGTGGGGCACGGCGAGGGTGGTCAGTGAGGCAAAGCGCTCTGGAGCCAGAGCGCCTGCGGCGTAGGCGACCGCTGCCCCCCAGTCATGGCCGACCAGGTGGACCCGGTCCTCCCCGAGTTCGTCGAGCCAGGCGAGGACATCCCGGGCCAGGGTGGCGATCCTGTAGTCGCGGTCCTCGGGTTGAGAGCTGAGCTCGTAGCCGCGCATCGTGGGGGCCAGGGCTCGGTAGCCAGCTTCAGCGAGCGCGGGAAGCTGCCAGCGAAAGGTCTGTGGGCTGTCGGGGAAGCCGTGCAGGCAGAGCACCAGGGGTCGGCCGGCGTTGGCGGACATCCCGCAGCCCAAGGCGCTGAAGGC
>CAZEIY010000931.1:0-1524 GCA_964512375.1 uncultured Rickettsiales bacterium
AACCTGAGTGAACTCACCGCTTGGTACGAACCCTGGATGTATCCCCTGACACCACAGGGACTTATCAGCCTCTTTGATGGCGCATAAGACGCCGTTTGGCCCTTTGCTTAGCTGGGTGAATGGGCCGTTCGACCCAGGTTCGTCCATGGGGCTGGAGTTGGTGTATGCGGTACCCCAGCAGTGCAGTGCGCCATCTTCACGGAGCACACAGGCACTTGACTGTCCGGTCATTTCCAGGTTGTGGAAGCCAGTACCGTCCGGAATATCGGACTCGAATGCCCCTGGGGTGGGGTTTCCCCAACAGCTGATCTCACCCAGGGTTGTCACCGCGCAACCCCTGCTGCTGTCGGTGCTGACCTCTGCAAACTCACCGGATGGTGCCTGGCAGCTGGAGTTCTGGTCTGGACAGTGCCCGCAGTCCAGTGAGCCGTCACTTTTGATGGCACAGATGGGGGAGTGGGTGTAGGGTTTCAGATCGATGCTCGCGTAGCCACTGCCGCTTGGAGGGTCGGTATATGTGGACACGAAGTTTCCGTAGCACTCCAGGTACGCTGAATTATCGATGGTACAGGTCTGGTCGGATCCGCATTTCACAGAGGCGTGGTCCCCGGACCTGTTTTCGTGGATCTCAGGAAAGGTATAGGAACTCCCCCAACACACGATATTGCCTGTCGAGGCTACCCCGCATGCGTGGTAAGCCCCTGCAGAAATCTGCAGATAGTCATGCAGATCCTTGCCCGAGCAGTCCTCGTCGATGTCGTTCCAGGCGATCTCTTGTGCGCCAGGGTGGATGGTGTTGTCGGCGTCGTCGCAGTCGTCCCCGCCGCTTATGGCAGACGCGGACCCATCTCCATCGCTGTCGGTGCCGTCTATTCCATCGCAGTTCTGATCGATGCCATCGCCTGCGATGTCGCTGGCAGTGGGGCTGATGTTTGGGTCCGTGTCGTCGCAGTCGCCTTGGGCCTCGCTGAACCCGTCGTAGTCGCGATCGTTTGTGTCCAAGGGCTCGCCGCTATCTTGGGTGCGCTCGCACTCCTCGCCTTCTTCCGCTGGGCCCACGTTGGGGTCGGCATCATCACAGTCGATAGCGTAGGTGTAGCCGTCTCCATCGCCGTCTCCGGGAAGGGAGTCCGGAAGACAACCGGCCAGCAGGAAGCAGATCAGCCAACACCGCATCGTCTACCGCTCGACCCGGAGGACCACTCCGCTCCCCCACGGCACCACCGCCACGCCGGTGCCCTGTCCCCATGCCCAGCCGGCCCCCGCTAGCGCAGCCCCTCCGATGGCGACCCCCGTAGCCACGGGCAGCCGGGCCTTCTTTTCGTTGTAGGCCGTCTCGTTGTCTGCACAGGCGGTTGGGTTGTGGTCCGTGCCGTTCCAGCATTCCAGGTACAGGCCTCGCCCAGAGGACCAGGTCTGAAGGGCCCAGGCTCCGCCGCCGGCAGCAACCGCAACCCCGCCCCAGGTCATGGCCAGAGGGATGGATGCGCCCGCGATTTTCGAGGAGTCCGTGTAGTCGCGGGG
>CAZEIY010000932.1:0-1522 GCA_964512375.1 uncultured Rickettsiales bacterium
GACTCGATACGGAGACCGCCCTGGCGGCCAGCACGACGGCACTCTTCAACGGAGGACCTGCTCTCAATGAACTGGGTCCAGCGGGCAACTTCTCCACGGTCCCCGCGCTGGGAAAGCTACTTCTCTCGGGTCTCATGCTGCTCGGCCGCCTCGAGTTTTACACGGTGCTCACGGTCTTGCTGCCGGAGTTCTGGCGGCACCGCTAGCTAAACTGCTCAGTGCCCAATGCGCAGGTTGCTCAGGCTGGGCCGGAACTGGTCGGCCAGGGTGAACGCTCCTTTGACGATGTTCTTCGCCAGGACAGTATCGCTAAAGACCTTCTGAGCGGCCCGTTTCATGAAGCGGGGGTCGAGGTAGAAGCTACGGTAGGCCTCTTTGAAGCTCTTCTCGACTTCCTTGAGGTCTCGATAGCCTGAGGGGACATAGACGGCCTGTTTTTGCAGCTTGAACGACTGGATAAACTCTTCGGGACCCCACCGAAGTTCAGCGAATGCCGGGGATCCAGGAGGAGGCCGATACAGAGAAAATACGGCGACATCCACTTCCTGGCGGAGCGCTTCTGCGACGGTATTGCGCACCTGCTGCGGTGAGCTATTCGCTACACCCACCATAAACAGGCCCACCACCCACATGCCGGCGGAGTGAGCCGCGCGGACGGCCTCGTGACACGATGCGATGGTTAGATCTTTGTTGAGATCGACGAGCATGCCGTCATCAAGAACTTCGATGCCCATGAGTACCTGGTGACATCCGGCGGCCTTCATGGTGTGGAACACGCCTGCATCTACCTGGCTTGCGCGCACATAGCAGGTCCAGGTGACGGGATTGCCGCGTCGTCGCAACTCGTCGCAAAAGTCATATATCCAGTCTTTGCCGACGACGAAATCGTCGTCGACAAAGGCGATCTCGCGAGCGCCGTACTTGAGGTTCAGCGTGTGTACTTTCTCGGCGGCAATGGCCGGGCTGTGGCGGCGGAAGCGGTTTTTCAGGCTACCGGCGCTAGTGCAGTAACTGCACTTGGCGTATGCGCAGCCGCGAAACAGTTCCATGTACAGCGCTGGGGTCTGGCGCACTCGCATTGGTGGAGCAGAGTAGCGCTCGAGCTCGAGCAGGTGATAGGCGGGAAGCGGTGCGTCATCGAGTTGGCCCTGGGGGATCCGCGGCTCGTTCTTTTGTATCTGGCCGTCTTCCTTCCAGGCGACGCCGCAAACACCCTTGAGGCTCTCTCCGTCTGCGATTCGGCCGATGAGTTCGACTGCAGTTTCTTCCCCTTCGCCGAACACTGCGATGTCAATGCTTGGGGTCTCTAAGCAGTGCTCTGGGTAGGTGCTGGGGTGCGGACCGCCCACGAAGATGGGCACGTCGAAGCGTTCCTTGAGCATCGGAGCGAGCTTGGCCGCGGAGTGCCAGATCACGCTGGTGGAGCTGATGCCGATGGCATCGGGGCCGAAGTGGTTCACCTCGCCGCAGGTGCCGAGCAGATCGAGAGCCAGCGCCGGTGCGTCGACGACCTGAACCTGAT
>CAZEIY010000933.1:0-1520 GCA_964512375.1 uncultured Rickettsiales bacterium
AGCAATACAACTCGGCTGGTGCGAACTCGGGTGATGGACAGGTAACCATCTCATTGGCAGTGGATAGCGACGGCGATGGTTTTTTTGCTCTGCACTTCGACTGCAATGATCAGGATGCGTCGGTGAATCCTGGAGCTGTCGAGTTGTGTGACGCAGTCGACTCAGACTGCGACGGCTCGCTGGCCGACGAGTTCGCTGATCTCGATGGTGACGACGTCCCCGACTGCACCGACCCCGATGTCGACGGCGATGGGGACCCGAATAGCAGTGACTGCGGGCCTCTAGATGGCACGATCTACGCTGGCGCGCCAGAGATCTGCGACAGTCTCGACAACAACTGTGACAACGCCATCGACGATGACGATGCAACCGGCCTCGGGTCCTCCTGTGCTGGCAGCAGTTGCCTGGACATCATCAACACTAGGATCAGTTCCTCACAAGACGGAGCGTATTGGATCATCGATTCGACAGGAAGCAGCCCTTATCGGGTCTACTGCGACATGTCGACCGATTCCGGCGGCTGGACCCTGGTAATGACCACTTCGGACAATTCCATCTATGAATACGGCCACCCCGTATGGACCGACACCTTCGCTGCCGGCGGGGGCAGCCTGCTCAACCCGCACTCGGCCACAGATAGCGTGAGCCGTGCATTTTACGAGTTGATCGCAAGCGAGACACGGCTCTGCCTGGAGCAGTACGACGACTCCGTCCTCACCTGTCATGTGCATCTACACCCGAGCCTGTCGACAGCGAGGGACCTGGCCAACCAACCGGTGCTCCAAAGCAGCTTCTCGACAACCAATCTCCTACCCATCGCGATCCAGTCGGCCAGTTCCTCGGCAGTGTGGAACTCACCGAACTGGCATCGCTATGGCTGGAATCACGGCATAGGCGGCTGTGGCGGGGTGAGGCTGGGTTTCACGGGCGATCGCGACAGCTCGGACAGCCGGGACTGTGGTATCGGCCTCGGCCTCGGCAGTATCAGCTGCGGCGCAACGAATCCCGGTGGCTCCGGCTACTACCACTACCCACCCTCAGGCGGCCCCAATCCTCTCAGCGCAGGCCTCGTCGGACATATCTGGATGCGCTAAGACCAGCGTCGAGAGGCCCGACAAGCGCCTCTTGCCCCAAAGACAGAGCAGCTTCTGGACCGACGCCTCAAGAGAGCGGCAAACAAGAGCACGGCAGCCCAGCTGTGCTTCGCAGGCGAGGTCGAGCAGGTACATGATTGCCCAGCATCGCTCTCAGCCCTGGGGTTGTTGATCTCGCCCTGAATCCAATCGGCAAAATACGAGACTCGTGTCGAGTGGTCCGTTCCTCCATATTGTCCGATGGCTCCGCCTGGCGCTGGATCGCCCCAAGAGTTCAGACCCCGTGGTGTCCCAAAACTCGATCGTGGTCTCTGTCCATCATTCAGCGAAGTCGGGTGAGTTGTCGTCTGATGGCTGAGGAGCGAGGATGCGCGGATGTCTCAGCTCCCGTTCGCGCTCCAGCTTCTCGTCTTGATCGTGTCTGGC
>CAZEIY010000934.1:0-1512 GCA_964512375.1 uncultured Rickettsiales bacterium
TCGCACAGTTCGTCGGCCCCAGGATGGATGGCGGCATCTTCGTCATTGCAGTCGGTATCGCTCGGATGACCATCGCCATCGTTATCGGCCACAGACTCAGAGGCCGAGTCATCGTCATCGCCGGCCGAGTCATCGTCATCAGCGGTGTCGTCGTCATTAGCGGTGTCGTCGTCATTGGCGGTGTCGTCGTCATCAGACTCCCCGCAGCCCGGAAGGGCGACAAGCAAGAGCGAGCTGAGACAAAGCACCAGCAGAGTTTTTAGATCCATCGTTACCTCCGAGCGGGAATCCTAGCGCGATTGCAGTGAGGCAATAATGCCAAAGCATCGGCCGGCCTCCGCGTCACTGCTACTATTTCGCTCGAAGCCTGCCTGTGACTTTGGCTCTGGAACGACCGTGAAACGACCTGCCGACCATCTCTTCACTTCCCCTTCCGGCAGCACCGGTGGCCCCATGCGCCATGCACTGGTTGTCATGACTGGATTCCTGCTGGCTGGATGTGGCGCGGGGCCTGCGGGGCCGACCTCTTGCGAAGCTCAGCGTGGCTACCTGGAGATCTGCGCCACTCTCTTCGATGAGCCGGCCGAGGGTGAGGGATGGGTGCGATCCGACTCCGAAGACGAGATCCCTATTGAGGCCCTGTTCGACGAACAAGGCTGTACGACAGTCGAGCTGTCGCCTGGTCAACACGAATGGTCTGCTGAGGCCCTATCGGGTAGCTGTGCCTCACCGTATGAGCAGGTCACCATCGGCGCGTGCGAAGAAGTCACGCAGGTCAGCATCGAACTCGACAGCTGGTGCCTGCTCGGCGGCTGAGCAGCCCCGTGCATCCCCAGCAGCCTGACTCGTATCAGACCTAGGCTTTCGAGCCGGAGTTCCTGCAGGCTGCAGTAGGCATTAACACTCAGCATCGCGCCCCCGACGCGGTAGGCTTTCGATCCAGCCGGCACCCGTTTCGGCCCTGGAGAGATGGTCATGCACACTCGAATCACTGTCCTCATCGCGATTGCCACCCTGCTCATCTCGAGCCTGGCCATTGCGGCACCCACCAAACTCAACCAACAGGGGCGCCTGCTCGACGGCGATGGAGTGCCTCTGAGCGGCGGCCATGGGCTGACCTTCAGCCTCCATGATGCCCAGACTGATGGCAGCGAGGTCTGGCGGGAGGACCGGGTGGTGGAGTTCGACCAGGGCTACTACTCGGTCGTGCTCGGAGAGCAGGTCCCACTAAGTGACCTGCTGTTCGGCAGCAGCGTGGTGTGGCTGCAGCTAAGTGTCGATGGAGCGGTGCTCAGTCCTCGCCAGGAGGTGGTGTCGGTCCCGTTTTCGCTGCGCGCCGCTGTCGCAGAGTCGGTCGAGGGCGGCACGGTAGATGCGGACGAGGTCTCCATCGGCGGCACCCCCGTCATCGACAGCACCGGCAACTGGCTCGGCACGCCTCCTGACTGGAGCGACCTGACGGGTGTTCCATCGGACCTGTTGGACGGCGACGCCGACAGCTTCGCCGACCTC
>CAZEIY010000935.1:0-1511 GCA_964512375.1 uncultured Rickettsiales bacterium
ACCGCTACAGCTACGCCCTCAACAACCCGGTGACGCTGAGCGACCCGAGCGGGCTGTGTCCCGCTCCCCCAGCAGGGGGGTGTCTCCCTCCCTATTGGACTGGAGGCGAAGGGCCTCCGTTTAGTGGGGCAAATACTAATTGGGTTTTTATGGCGGGATTCGACACCTCTATGACTGGCAGCGTCGGACCGTCCGGTCTGGGCCCAGGAGGAAGCGGCAGTCAGTACGCCGCCGACGCTCCGGCCCCCATCCAGCTGACTCAAGCCGGCCCGAACGCGGTGAACGAGGTGGAGGGGTTCGCAGGTGTCGACTTCCGGACTCTGGATCTCCCGACGGACGCATCTGGCAGTGTCATCTATGACACTCGGCCGACCGCGCAGATTAAGAGCGAACTCGATTCCCTGCGACTTCAGGATCAGGATCTTCGGGACTTAGAGCGTGATCAGACCCAACAGATGGAGATTGCACTCGATGACATGTGGAAGGAGCTGGAGCCTTTGGGTCTAGTGCGGCGATTCACACCGGTGGTTGTATCCGAACGCGGCCTAGGCGGTCTGGCGGTGGCGGCCCTTGAGGCTGCGGTGCAGACGCTCGACAGCAGTGTTGGATTCAACAAGGAGATGAGGGCTCGCCGGAGGAGTGTACGAACGGCAGCTGATCGGCTACGCAGCACGCTGGCACAGAGGGCTCGCGTCCGAGGCGAGATTAGCTGGCGATCCCGGTTGCTAAGTTGGCGATACGCTAACGGGTCGAGATGAGATCGTATAGAAGCGCATGGCGGCTTGCCCTGGGCGTCAGCGTCTGCGTGTACCTGGGTGTGGCTTGCGGCGGCGCGGAGCAGCCGACCGCTCAAGCAGTGACGCTGAAGTTGCACCCCGCGCTGCTGCTCGACGGGAGCGATGAGTGGGAGGCGGAGGCGCGTCGCCAGCTGGACTGTGATCCGTGCGAGACGCTGGAGCAAGCGCGCTGGGACGACAGCGACGGCCTCTTCCTGTTCGCTCGATCCGGGTCCATGACTCTGCAAGCATCCGATGTTCTTGAAGGCGCAGTGATCCCCTCAAGTCGGGGAAGCTCGACCTCGCGCTACTTGCTGGTACTGACGCTCTCTGACGAAGCCCGGGGCCGCATGGAGGCGTATGTGTCCCAGCGTCCATTCTCGCTTACAGTGAACGAGATCGACGGCACACTGATCGGCGTCAACCCACTTGCAGTGACCCACGATCAGTACGTAGCGGGCAGGTTCGCCAGCCGTCGGCAGGCTGAGGCCATAGCCAGGAAGCTTGGCACCCCGCTGCGTGGGGAGAGCGATGGCGAGCTGCCCGCGACGCCTGAGGATAGCGGGCAGGAGACCTAGTAAGGCTTACCGAACAGTGGGAGGCCGTGCGCGCACCCTGGGGTGCAGGTGGCCGCGTAAGCGCTTGCGCGGGGTGCTGGTGAACGACCGTGAGGCTCAGCTCATCCTCGCCGTCGACGCCAACCAGACGATTCAGACGCGAAACCTGTACATGCCC
>CAZEIY010000936.1:0-1505 GCA_964512375.1 uncultured Rickettsiales bacterium
CACAGTCGGCGTCTTGAGCAATTGCACCCAGAGCCACATCGTCGTCGTCACAGTCTTCCTGCTCTGGGACACCATCGCCATCGGCGTCTACGGTCGCGCAGGGGCCGGTGCGGACTGCTCGGACGAACATGTGGTTAGCCTTGCTCCCTGTGAACTGTGTAGGTGCGGGGTCGTAGAAGAATGCGGCGAGTAACGCTTTGCTGGCATCGACGGGGTCAGTAGTTGCGGACCAATAGTTCGACGGCCATGTCTCCCCCCCTACGGCGGCAAAATCCGGATCGACACATGGGTTGGCACTACAGGTCGTCGTTTGACCGGTTGGGTTCGTATTCCCGTTCGAGGATACTGCCGGTCCGATCACTATGCTCTGCAACTCAGAGATCTCTGGCAGTCGCCAATCCGCCTCGCCAGCAAAACCGGGCGGACTGTTCAGCGTGGCCAGAAAATCCGTGTAGGCATTGCCGTCTGCCGCGCTCCCGCCAGCGGACCAGTGGTAGCGGTTGTCCACATCATGGGGATCTGGGCAAGAACCCGCTCCCGAACAGACGACCCCGTCAACACCGAGTTGCGGGGTCCCAGTCTTTCTCTCCCACAGCAGCCCTGTATCGTTGTCGGCCACAGTGACACCGTCGGCGCATGCCTGAAACCGAGAGGCTACGTCTCCGGAGTCGTCGTCGCCCGTGTCGTCGTCACCCGAGTCGTCATCGTCCGCGTCGTCGTCGTCGCCCGTGTCGTCATCGCCTACGGTGTCGTCATCACCTGCGGAGTCGTCATCGCCCACGGTGTCGTCGTCGCCCGTGTCGTCATCGCCAACCGTGTCGTCATCGCCAACCGTATCGTCGTCATCGTCGCCAGCCTCAGATTCGACGCAGTGGCCCGCTTCGACATCGCAGATGTAGCCCTCGAATCGGTCGCATCGGGCCGCCATGTCCGCGTTGCACTCCACGAACGCCGGGTTCACCAACTGGCAGGCGGCTCCGACCAGCAGTGCAGCCGCGAGAATAAGTAGATGTGCGACGGACCTCACCACCTGCCCTCCCAGGTCAGCGCGGCACCCGTGCGCGTCGGGACCAGGACCGGTGGTTGTAGCCGTGCCGTGCCTGCAGAGTCCGAGCGGATTCCTGTCAACACAAACGACACCATAGAGCCCACACCACAACCCACGGCAATGCCGGTCATCACTGCACTTGCGCGGGCCTGGCCCTCAGCCTTATCCAGTGAAGCGTCGAACGCCGTGCCGGGCAAGCCAATCGGGTAGACCTCCTCAGTCACCGTCTGCTCGCCCTGTTGCCACGCTGCGGCTGCAGCCACCCCGAAGATCGCCGAACCTGCTGCGAGGCCGCCACCGACAAGCCAGCCGGGATTGACCTTCCTGGGGCCCACTGCCTGGCGCTCGAGCCTCGCGACGCGCTTCTCGGCATCGGTAATCAGCCCGGCCCACAGCTCACTACCTTTACGAGCCTTCACGAAGGTCTGAAGGTCCGTCATAGCCTTGTCTTCCTGGT
>CAZEIY010000937.1:0-1504 GCA_964512375.1 uncultured Rickettsiales bacterium
GCAGCCATGGGGTTGAGATCAACACCGTAGACGCAGTGGCTGATGACCTCGCGAAGGGCAGACTGGTAATCCTCCGGGGCCGGTTCAAGATCACCTGTACGCCAGCGGGCCAGATGGTGTGCCAAGCGATGGGCCGCAGCAATGATGAAGTGGCCCGAGCCGACGGCGGGGTCGCAGACTGTCAGCGACAGAATTGCTTCCGCTTTCTCCTCAGCTGTCGAACAGTCCTTGATGCGGTCGGCGACGACAGGCTCCAGTGCCGAGTCCAGCAGGCATTGCACCAGTGAGTCGGGGGTGTAGTAGCTGCCGGTGGTCTTTCGTTCATTGCCGGCAGCCGTGCGAAGGTCAAAGCGGGAGGTGTCTGCGGTCTCAGTGGCGACGACATCTGGCACAAG
The DNA here is from genome assembly GCA_964512375.1 of uncultured Rickettsiales bacterium. Taxonomy (GTDB): domain Bacteria; phylum Myxococcota_A; class UBA796; order UBA9615; family UBA9615; genus UBA6601. Next base: position 396 of record CAZEIY010000937.1, read on the forward strand.
TTCGAGCAGGCTCTCGTATACGGAGCCCAACTCTTCGGCGCCCAGGTTGCGATAGTCCACAATGCGGCGAAGTCCCTCGACTTGCGCAAAGGCCAGCGACCGAATGGCAGCGAGCAGGTGCTCATTGTCGAGATCCACATGACAAGGTGAGTCGGCATCTTCGGGGAGGTCCTGACTCATGCCCAGAAGATGCGGAGTTGACTCCGGGGACCACAGGAATGAGCCCAGGCCAGGCAAGCCGAGTTCGGGGCAGCCATCTTCGGCGTCCAATCGTGCAAACACCAGCGTGAGCGTTCGCCAAAGGTCGCCGTGTCCGGTGCCGCGCATTCGATCGGCCAGCTCCCGCAGATGCGTGGTGGAGTAGAAGCGGCGATAGGCATCCGTAGCCGGGTCGGGTGTGGCCGCCGGGTGCAGCAGGCCACGGTCTTCGGCCACAAACAGGAACAACAGCCTGTAGACAATGCGGAGAATCTCGCGGTAGAGCTCTTGGGTGTCGAGCTCGCCGGTGCGCAGTTGATCCCGCAGCGCATTGTTGGCGGGGTGCCCGATGAAGCCCTGGCCCAGATGCTGAATCGAATCGGTCACTCCTTTGCGGAGATCGCCCAGGATTCGTGTGCCTTCCTCGGCGGCAGCGTGACTCCATGCCTCGAGGCAGCACTGTTCCGGCTTCTCGCCGTCAAAGCGTGTGACATGACAGATCAGCCAGAGCAGCGAGAAGTCGCTGTAGACCTCTCCGTCCATCATGCTTTCAAGATCAAATTCGACGAAGGCCTGTCGGCTCAGTGCATGGCTGTCACGAAGCAGTCGGCATTGCAGGCCGTTGGTGACGAGGGCCCACAGGTGTTCGTCGGATCGATTGAGGAACTCCTGCACCAGCGAGTGCGGACTTCGCGTGGCAGCGCCTGCAACGCCGTGCGATCGAGTGTCAATGGGCACTTTGCAGCCCAGCAGGTGCAGCGGTACATGCTGCCAGAAGTAGTTGATGGGGTAGGTCTTGCCCTCAATCTCAGGGGCTGAGGCCTTGCTGAGTTTGCCAAAGCCAAGAATCTCAAGCAGCGGGAACAGCCAGTGCTTGCGAGTGGTCACGCCGCCAGTGCCGTCGTCGTCGG
>CAZEIY010000938.1:0-1502 GCA_964512375.1 uncultured Rickettsiales bacterium
ATGACGACAGCGCCGGTGATGATGACGACAGCGCCGGTGATGATGACGACAGCGCCGGTCAGTGAGCCGACGCCGACAGGCTGCTCAGTCGCTCTGGAAGCTGCCGTAGCTCCCGCCTCCGTATAGGAGCGGGTCGAGTTCTTCATCTGTCGAGAGGTTGGTAATGCCTTCCACGCGGCCAACAAAGATGCCGTGGTCCCCGCCGGGCAGAATGCTCTCAAGGGAGCAGTCCAGTGCTACCAGGCTGGCCTCGAAGATGGCTGCGCCGCTGTGCTCAGCTCTGCTTAGGGAAAGGTCCGCGAAGCGGTCACGGTCCTGGGGCCATGGGCTCCACTTGCCATCGTCATCGACGATGCCGCCGGCGAAGCGGTTCGAGAGGGACTGCTGCTGACGAGAGAGGACGTTCACGGCGAACGAGCCGTGCTCTTTGATCAACTTGTAGGTGCTGTTGCCCTGCTTGATGCAAACCAGCACCAAAGGAGGGTCCAGAGACAGCGAGGAGAACGCACTCGCTGTCATTCCGTGATCGCTGCCATCTGCGGCAATGGAAGTGACCACGGTCACGCCGGTTGCAAAGCGCGCCAGGGCAGAGCGGAACATGGATGAGTCGATTGTAGACATCGTCTGGAGTATCCCGTAGGTCAGCGCAACAATTCACCAACGCGGGCGCGCTTGATGAATTCGCCACCGCCCTCAGTGACGAGAGAGCCATCTTGAGTGATCACGCGACCTCGGGAAAGTACCGTTTCGGACCAGCCCTGGATCTCGTAGCCCTCATAGGCGCTGTAGTCGACTCTCATGTGATGGGTGAACTTGTTGTCCACGCTGATCGTCTCTTTTCGTTTCGGGTCGAAGATGACGATGTCAGCATCGCTGCCCACAGCGATGGTGCCCTTCTTGGGGAAGAGACCAAATGTCTTTGCCGGCGCAGTCGAGGTGACCTCGACGAAGCGGTTGAGAGACATTCTGCCTTTGACGACGCCACCGTCGAACAGCAGTGACATGCGGTTCTCAACGCCGGGTGCGCCGTTCGGAATCTTGGTGAAGCTGTCGCGTCCGAGCTCCTTTTGCTCCTTGAAGCAGAATGGGCAGTGATCGGTCGCCACCGTGGCCAGGTGTCCGAATTTCAACCCGCTCCATAAGACGTCCTGATTCCACTTCTCGCGTAGCGCGGGAGTCATCACCCACTTCGCGCCGGCGAAGGGGTCGTCGTGGCCTTCGTAGATGGTCTGGTCCAGGAACAGGTATTGCGGACAGGTTTCGGCGATTACGTCGACTCCTCGCATGCGAGCGAGCTTGACCTGCTCGAGCGCGTCCGAGCAGCTCAGGTGCACGATGTACAGAGGCACGTCTGCTACCTCGGCGATGGCGATAGCGCGGTGTACGCCTTCGGCTTCCATTCGTGTCGGCCGAGTCAGGGCATGGTGAATGGGGTCTGTCTTACCGTCTCGTACGGCGCCCTTGATGATCTCGTCGATGACGATGCCGTTTTCGGCGTGCAT